>CABXRX010000006.1 GCA_902514745.1 uncultured Pelagibacteraceae bacterium
CAAAGTTTGCAAAAGATAATGAAAATTTAAAATTAATTGGTGGAATAATGGATAATGAAGTCTTAGATCAGGCTGGTGTCCAAAATGTAGCTAGTTTACCAACTTTAGACGAAGCAAGAGCAAATATTGTTGGTATTTTAAATGCTCCAGCATCAAAATTAGTGAGTATTTTGCTTGCATACTCAGAAAAAATGAGTAGTTTGTCGGCAGAAAATTCTGAAACACAACCCAAAGAGTAAATTATGCCTGACCTAAATAAGATTATTGAAGACCTTTCAAGTTTGACTGTTGCTGAAGCAGCAGAGCTTTCAAAACAATTAGAAGAAAAATGGGGTGTAACTCCAATGGCAGCAGCAGCTCCAGCAGCAGCAGGTGGTGCAGCTCCAGCAGAAGACAAAGATGATTTTACAATTATGCTATTATCAGCAGGTGAGAAAAAAATTAATGTGATTAAAGAAGTTAGAGCAGCAACTTCATTAGGTTTAAAAGAAGCTAAAGATCTTGTAGAGGGAGCACCAAAAGAAGTTAAGTCCGGTGTTCCAAAAAAAGAAGCAGAAGAGATCAAAGCTAAGTTAGAAGCTGCAGGCGCAAAAGTAGAACTTAAATAAATTAATAAGAAAGAATTCGAATACTGATTATTTTAATCAGTATTATTAAATATAGATGCAATTATCTTTTACTGAAAAGAAAAACATAAGAAAAAGTTTTGGTAAACTAAAAGAAAGTTTATCAATTCCAAATCTAATTGAAGTACAAAAAAATTCTTACAAAGAATTAACTGAATTTTATACTGAAACAGAATTAACCAAAGGTTTTGATAGAGTTTTTAAAAGCATATTTCCAATTGAGGACTTAAATGATAAAGCAACATTAGAATATGTTTCTTATAGATTGGAAAAACCAAAATTTGACGTTGAAGAATGTATAACTAGAGGATTAACATATTCATCAGCTCTTAAATGTACTTTAAGATTAGTTGTTTATGAAATAGATCAAGAAAATAATACAAAAGACATCTTATCAGCAAAAGAACAAGAAGTTTACATGGGTGAAGTTCCTATGATGACCAACAGTGGTACTTTTATAACTAATGGTGTGCAAAGAGTAGTAGTCAATCAAATGCACAGAAGTCCTGGTGTATTTTTTGATCATGATAAAGGAAAAACACATGCTAGTGGTAAATTATTATTTAACTGCAGAGTAATTCCAAATAGAGGCTCTTGGTTAGATTTTGAATATGATGTTAAAGATTTTCTTTATTTTAAAATTGACAGAAAAAAGAAAATTTTTGCTTCAACTTTATTATTAGCATTAGGATATACTAAAGCAGAAATTGCAGATGAATTTTATGATAACGAACAATATAGTTATGACCTTAAAACTGAAAAATGGAAAACTAAATTTAATCCAGAAAACTATAAAGCTAAAAACTTTTCAGAGGAAGTAGTTGATGCAAAAACTGGAGAGGTGGTAATTAAATTAGGAGATAAAATTAATTTTTTAAATGCAAAAAAGTTAGCTAATGATGGCCTTAAAGACATTTTGGTATCACGAGAGTCTTTATTTGGAAAATGTTTACACAGAGATATTAAAGTAAATGAAGATGAAGAAGGTACTTTTTCAATAGGGACAGAGCTTAATGACTCTGTTATTCAACAAATACTAGATGCAAACATACATTCATTACAAATCTCTGTAACAAATTCAATTAACAAAGGACCTTATTTATTAACTACAATTTTAAATGATAAAAATAATTCAAAAGATGAGGCTATTACTGAAATTTATAAAATGCTTAGACCTGGTGAGCCACCAACAATTGAAATAGCTACTCAAATTTTCAATAATTTATTTTTTAGCTCAGATAGATATGATCTTTCTGATGTTGGCAGAGTTAAGATGAATTCAAGATTAAACCAAGAATGTTCTGATAAAATTACTATTTTAAGAAATGACGACATTATAGCTATCATTCATAAAATGCTGGATTTAAGAGATGGAAAAGATGAAGTTGATGATATTGATCACTTAGGAAACAGAAGAGTACGTTCTGTTGGAGAATTAGTTGAAAATCAAGCTCGTATCGGTGTTTACAGAATGGAAAGAGCTATTAAAGAAAAAATGACAACTTTAGATGTCGAGTCTGCAATGCCTCAAGATTTAATTAACGCAAAACCTCTTACAGTTTCTCTGAAAGATTTTTTTGCAAGTTCTCAGCTTTCTCAATTTATGGATCAAACTAACCCATTGTCAGAGATTACCCATAAAAGAAGAGTTTCAGCATTGGGACCTGGTGGATTGACAAGAGAAAGAGCTGGTTTTGAAGTTCGTGACGTGCACCCAACTCATTATGGAAGAATTTGTCCAATTGAAACTCCAGAGGGGCCGAACATTGGACTAATTAATAGTCTATCGACTTATGCAAAAATTAATAAATATGGTTTTATTGAAAGTCCGTATAAAAAAGTTAAAGACGGTGTTGTTCAAAACAATGTTGAATACTTATCTGCAATGGAAGAAACTAAATTTACTATTGCACAAGCAAATACAAAATTAGATAAAAATGGAAAAATAACTGAAGAACTAGTTTCTTGTAGACAAAACTTAAACTTCCTTTTAGCAAAACCAGATACTATAGATTATATTGATGTATCACCGAAGCAACTCGTTTCAGTTGCCGCATCATTAATTCCATTCTTAGAAAATGATGATGCAAACCGAGCATTGATGGGATCAAATATGATGAGACAAGCAGTTCCATTATTAAAACCCGAGTCCCCTTTGGTTGGAACAGGAATTGAAAGTGATGTTGCCTTGGACTCTGGTGTCACCATTGTAGCAAAAAGAGATGGTATTGTAGATAAAATTGATGGTAAAAGAATTGTGATTAAAGCAACTGAAGAAACTGACTTTTCTAAATCAGGTGTTGATATATATAACTTACAAAAATTCAAAAGATCAAACCAAAATACTTGTATTAACCAAAAACCTTTAGTTAGAGTTGGTGATAAGGTAAAGTCTGGAGATATTATAGCTGATGGTCCATCTACTAAATTAGGTGAGTTAGCTCTAGGTAAAAACGTAACCGTAGCATTTATGCCATGGCAGGGATACAATTTTGAGGATTCAATCTTAATTTCAGAAAGATGTGTAACTGACGATGTTTTCACATCTGTCCATATTGTCGAATATGAAATAATGGCAAGAGATACAAAACTAGGTGAAGAAGATATTACAAGAGATATTCCAAACGTAAATGAAGAAGCATTAAAAAACCTTGATGAGTCTGGTATCGTTTATATTGGAGCTGAAGTTAATTCCGGTGATATTTTAGTTGGAAAAGTAACACCAAAAGGCGACTCAGCATCAGGACCTGAAGAAAAACTTTTAAGGTCAATTTTTGGTGAAAAAGCTATTGATGTTACAGATACATCTTTAAGAATGTCTAGAGGGAGCAGTGGAACTGTTGTTGATGTAAGAGTATTCAATAGACATGGTATAGAGAAAGATGAAAGATCTATTACAATTGAAAGAGCTGAAATTGAACAAGTACAACAAGATAAAATTGTTGAAGAAGAAATTTTAGAAAGAAGTATTAAACAAAGAGCCTCTCAATTTTTATCTGGATCCTCTTTAACTAAAAAAGTTAAAGATTTACCTGAAGGGACAAAATTAGATTTTGAAACAATAGATAAACTATCTGTTAATGACGTATTTAAAATAACAGTAGGCAACGTGAATGACGAAGCAACTTTAGCTCAACTTAAAGATCAGTACAACAAAGCGAAGCAAGATATTACGGAAAGGTTTGAAGATAAAGTTTTAAAAATTAGAAGTGGTGATGATCTATTACCAAGTGTAATGAAAATGGTTAAAGTTTTTGTTGCAATTAAAAGAAGACTAAGACCAGGTGACAAAATGTCTGGAAGACACGGTAACAAAGGTGTTGTGAGTAAAATTGTTCCTGTAGAAGACATGCCATACAGAGAAGATGGAAGACCAGTAGATATAGTTCTAAATCCACTTGGTGTACCAAGTCGTATGAATGTTGGTCAAATTTTAGAAACCCACTTAGGTTGGGCTTGTAAAGAATTTGGTGAAGAGGTTAAGAAACTTGTAAATGAAAATAATAAAAAAATTGAAAAAACTGAAAAAATATCAAAATTCCTTAAATCTGTTTATGGTGAGGAAATTTTCAACGAAAAAGTTGAAAAATTATCAAAACCAGAATTTAAAGATTTATGTGAAAATTTACAAAACGGTATAGCAATATCAACACCAGTATTTGATGGAGCTAAAGAGAAAAACGTAACTGAAATGCTAGAACTGGCTAAATTACCAGGATCAGGACAAACATATTTATGGGATGGCAGAACAGGTGAAAAATTTGATAGACCTGTGACTGTTGGAATAATCTATATGCTTAAACTACATCACTTAGTAGAAGATAAAATTCACGCTAGATCAACGGGACCTTATAGTTTGGTAACACAACAGCCATTAGGCGGTAAGGCTCAATTAGGTGGCCAAAGATTTGGTGAAATGGAAGTTTGGGCGTTAGAAGCTTATGGAGCATCATACACACTACAAGAAATCTTAACTGTAAAATCAGACGATGTTGCAGGTAGAGTTAAAGTTTATGAAACCATAGTTAAAGGTGAAGAAAACTTTGAGTCAGGAATTCCAGAGTCATTTAACGTTCTAGTTAAAGAAATTAAATCACTAGCATTAAACGTGGAGCTTAATTAAAAATGAAAAAAGAACTAACAGATCTATTTAAAAATACTGAAATTTCTGAAGCTCAAAATTTTAATAGCATTAAAATTTCTTTAGCAAGTCCTGAAAAAATTAAATCTTGGACTTTTGGCGAAATTAAAAAACCAGAAACAATAAATTACAGAACTTTTAGACCTGAAAAAGATGGCCTATTTTGTGCTAGAATTTTTGGACCAATTAAAGATTATGAATGCTTGTGTGGAAAATACAAACGAATGAAATTCAGAGGTATTATCTGTGAAAAATGTGGTGTTGAAGTAACAAAATCTAATGTTCGTAGAGAAAGAATGGGCCACATTAACTTAGCTACACCAGTTGCTCACATTTGGTTTTTAAAATCTTTACCTAGCCGAATAGCTTTAGCAGTTGATATGAAACTTAAAGAAATTGAAAGAGTTTTATATTTTGAAAACTTTATCGTAATTGAACCCGGTTTAACTGGATTGCAAAAAAATCAGCTTTTAAATGAGGAAGAACTTGCAAAATATCAAGATGAATTTGGTGAAGAGTCATTTACGGCTGGTATCGGTGCTGAAGCTGTACTTGAAATGCTAAAAAATTTAGATCTTGAATTAGAGAGAAAAAACCTTGTTAGTTTTATTAAAGAAACAAAATCAAAAGTTAATGAAGAAAGAGCAATTAAAAGATTAAAATTAGTAGAGTCATTTATTGAAACTGGTCAAAAACCAGAGTGGATGATTTTAACTGTTGTTCCAGTAATTCCACCAGAATTAAGACCATTAGTACCATTAGATGGTGGTAGATTTGCTACTTCAGATCTAAATGACCTATATAGGAGAGTTATTAACAGAAATAACAGATTGAAAAGATTAATGGACCTAAAAGCTCCAGATATCATTATTAGAAATGAAAAAAGAATGCTTCAAGAGTCAGTTGATGCATTATTTGACAATGGTAGAAGAGGTAGAGTAATAACTGGAACTGGTAAGAGACCTCTTAAATCGTTAGCAGAAATGTTAAAAGGTAAACAAGGTAGATTTAGACAAAATTTACTTGGTAAAAGAGTTGATTACTCAGGAAGATCTGTAATTGTTGTTGGCCCTGACCTAAAACTTCACGAGTGTGGTTTACCAAAAAAAATGGCTTTAGAACTATTTAAACCTTTTTTGTATGCTAGATTAAACAAGCTAGGATTAGCATCCACAATTAAACAAGCTAAAAAATTAGTTGAAAAAGAGACAAATGCTGTTTGGGATGCATTAGAATTAATTGTTAGAGAGCATCCCGTAATATTAAATAGAGCTCCAACACTACACAGATTAGGTGTTCAAGCATTTGAACCTAAACTTATAGAAGGTGATGCAATTGAATTACATCCTTTGACTTGTGCTGCTTTTAACGCTGACTTTGACGGTGATCAAATGGCTGTTCATGTTCCATTAAGTTTGGAAGCTCAATTAGAAGCTAGAATATTAATGCTTTCTACAAATAATATTCTATCACCATCAAATGGAAAACCAATCATTGTACCAAGTCAGGATATGATTTTAGGTATTTATTATCTATCTCAAGAACTACTTACTGATAAACCTGAAGGATATTTTGTAGATGTTGATGCTATAGAATTTGCTTTAGCTTCAGAACAAATTAAAGTCCATAGCACAATTATATCAAGAATTGTAACAGTTGATGAAAATGGAAATAAGAAATATGAAAAATATACATCAACAGCTGGAAGATTTTTATTAGCAAACTTACTACCAAAAAATAGTAATATTAAATTTTCTTTAGTTGACAGATTATTACCAAAGAAAACAGTTTCGGAAATTATTGATGTTGTATTTAGGTTTTGTGGACAAAAAACGACAGTTATATTTTGTGATAAATTAAAAGATTTAGGTTTTAAACACGCGTTCAAAGCTGGTATTTCATTTGGAAAAGATGATCTGGTAATTCCTGAAAACAAAACACAATTAATTGAAGATACAAAAGGATTAATTGCAGATTACGAGAATCAATATTCGGAAGGATTGATCACAAGAGGTGAAAAATACAATAAAGTAGTTGATGCCTGGTCAAAATGTACAGATAAAGTTGCTGGTGAAATGATGAAGGGTATTTCTGCTACTGAAAAAACTCCAGAAGGTTTAAAAATTAATTCAGTGTATATGATGGCAGATAGTGGTGCCAGAGGATCGGCAGCTCAAATGAAACAGCTTGCTGGTATGAGAGGTTTGATTGCTAAACCCTCAGGTGAAATTATTGAAAGCCCTATTATTTCTAACTTTAAAGAAGGTTTAACAGCTTTAGAATACTTTAATTCTACTCACGGAGCGAGAAAAGGTCTTGCGGATACAGCCCTTAAAACAGCTAGTTCAGGTTATTTAACAAGAAGACTTTGTGATGTAGCTCAAGACTTAACAATCACAAAAGTTCAATGTGATGATCCAGGGTTTATTGAACTCTCAGAAATATTAGAAGGTGGAAATGTTGTTGTTAGTTTATCTGAGAGAGCATTAGGACGAGTTACTGCAGCTGATGTAAAAAATCCGCTTACAGGTGAAGTTGTAATAAAAAAATCTAAAATGATCGATGAAGCTGGCTGTGATTTAATAGATGCAGCAGGCGTCAAATCTATTAAAGTTTACTCAGTAATGACTTGTAGTTCTAAAGAGGGTGTTTGCGCTACTTGTTATGGAAGAGATTTATCTAGAGGAAAAATGGTTCATGTTGGAGAAGCAATCGGTATGATTTCTGCACAATCAATTGGTGAACCTGGAACTCAATTGACTATGAGAACGTTCCACGTCGGTGGAACAGCATCAGTAAAACAAGATTCTCAAATTGTAAGTAAAAACCAAGGAACACTTAAAATTTTGAATTCCAATATATTAGAAGACTCTAAGAAAAACTTAATTGTTATGGGTAGAAACACCCAATTATCTATAGAAGATGATAACGGAGTTCAGGTCGCAGTTTATAAAGTTGCTTACGGCTCAAGATTATTTTTTAATAATGGTGACAAAATTAAAGCCAACACAAAAATTTGTGAATGGGATCCATACACAACTCCTGTAATAGCTGAAAAAAGTGGTACAGCAAGTTTTGTTGATTTAATTGATGGAGTTTCAATTCAAGAAACAACAGATGATGCTACGGGAATATCTTCTAAATCAGTTATTGACTGGAGAGCACAATCTAAAAGTACTGATTTAAAACCTAGAATCACTCTAAGAGATGAAAAAGGAAATGTAATTAAAAAAGCTGATGATAATGAAGCGAGATATTATCTTGTGCCTGATTCAATTCTTTCAATTAAAGATGGTCAAAAAGTTTTTGCTGGAGACGTTATTGCAAGACTTCCAAAAGAAACTACAAAAACAAAAGATATCACTGGAGGTCTACCAAGAGTTGCTGAATTATTCGAAGCAAGAAAAGCAAAAGATAGTGCGATTATTGCTGAAAATGATGGACAAGTTGTATTTGGCAAAGAGGTTAGAGGAAAACAAAGAGTATCTATCGTTCCTGAAGATGGAGCTGAACCTTCAAATTATCTAATTCCAAAAGGAAAACATATCAACTTTAATCCTGGTGAAAGAATTCAAAAAGGTGAATACTTACTTGATGGACAACCATTACCACACGATATTTTAAGAGTTTTGGGAATAAAAGAATTAACTGAGTATTTTGTCAATCAAGTACAAGAAGTATACAGATTGCAAGGTGTAATTATTAACGACAAACACATTGAAACTATTTTAAGACAAATGCTTAAAAAAGTTGAAGTAAAAATTTCGGGAGACTCTAATTACTTACCGGGTGAAGTTATCGATAGAATAAAATTTGATAACACTAATGAAAAATTAGTAAAAGAAGGTAAAACACCTGCTGTTGGTGAACGTGTATTGATGGGAATTACTAAAGCTTCATTGCAAACAGAGTCGTTTATCTCAGCCGCTTCATTCCAAGAAACAACAAGAGTTTTAACTGATGCAGCTATCAAAGGTAAAGTCGACCCACTAAATGGTCTAAAAGAGAACGTTATTGTTGGTAGATTGGTACCAGCTGGCACTGGTAGCATCAAAAATAAATGGAACAAAAAAGCTCTTGAAGATGATAACAATTTTATTGCTGAACAAGATAAATTAGAAACCTCTGAAGCTTCAGAAACACCTGCAAATCAGTAAAAAAATCACCTAATACTTGAAGTTTTAGTTTGACAAAGACGGATTAATAAGTATTTTGGCGATGTTTTTGGTTGGAATGTAGTACCCACTAATAGTACTAAACGCTGCCACAAAATAACCTGTCAGTTATTTTCTTCTAAAAATAAATTAATTAATTTAAAAAAATTTATGCCAACTATTAATCAGTTGTTAAGAAAAAAAAGAGTTAAACAATTAACAAGGAACAAAGTTCCGGCTTTACAAAAGCAACCTCTTAAGAGAGGTGTGTGTGTTAAAGTTTACACAACAACTCCTAAAAAACCTAACTCTGCATTAAGAAAAGTTGCTAGAGTAAGATTATCAAATGGTTTCGAAGTTACTGCTTATATTCCAGGAGAAGGTCATAATCTTCAAGAACACTCAGTTGTATTAATAAGAGGTGGAAGGGTTAAAGATTTACCAGGTGTACGTTATCATATTCTGAGAGGTAATCTTGATACCCAAGGTGTTGCTAATAGAAAAAAAAGAAGATCTCTATACGGAACTAAAAAAGGTAAATAATGTCTAGAAAAAAAACTCAGCCGAAAAAAAATGTAGTTCCTGACCCAAAATTTAATTCAACAATCATTCCAAAATTAATTAACAACATAATGTATGACGGCAAAAGAGGTGTTGCTGCTAAGATTGTTTACGATGCAATAGAAAAAATTAAAACTAAATCAAAAGATGAACCCATTAATATTTTTAATGAAGCAATTAATAATATTAAACCAACTGTTGAAGTAAGATCTAGAAGAGTTGGTGGGGCCACATATCAAGTTCCGGTTGAAGTAAAAAGCAAAAGAGCTCAAGCTTTGGCAATTAGATGGTTAGTGGATTCTGCTAGAAAAAGAAAAGACAAACATATGTCAGATAAAATATTTAATGAACTGTTTGATGCTTATGAAAAAAAAGGTGCTGCAGTTAAAAAAAGAGAGGATGTGCATAAAATGGCTGAGTCTAATAAAGCTTTTGCACATTTTAGGTGGTAATAAACTATGGCTAGAACTCATACATTAGATAAATACAGAAATATTGGGATCATGGCCCATATCGATGCTGGAAAAACAACTACAACAGAAAGAATTTTATACTACACAGGCAAAAGCCATAAAATAGGTGAAGTACACGATGGTGCTGCAACTATGGATTGGATGGAACAGGAACAAGAAAGAGGAATTACAATCACCTCAGCTGCTACTACTTGTTTTTGGAACGATCACAGAATTAATATTATTGATACACCAGGTCACGTAGATTTTACAATTGAAGTTGAAAGATCTCTCAAGGTATTAGATGGCGCCGTATGTGTTTTTGATGGTGTTGCAGGCGTAGAGCCACAATCTGAAACTGTTTGGAGGCAAGCAGATAAATACAAAGTTCCAAGAATTTGTTTTGTTAACAAATTAGATAGAACAGGTGCAGATTACTTTAGATGTGTAGACATGATTAGAGATAGATTAGGATGTAAGCCATTACCTTTACAGATTCCTATTGGTATAGAGGCTTCGTTGTCTGGCGTTGTTGATCTTGTTAAAATGAAAGCACAAGTTTGGAAAAATGAAGCTTTAGGTGCTGAATGGGAATACAAAGATATTCCTGATGATTTAAAAGAAATTTCTCAAAAATATAGAACTGAATTAGTTGAAACAGCCGTTGAACAAGACGAAAAGTTAATGGAAGCTTATTTAAATGGTGATGAAATCAATGAAGAAGATTTAGTAAGATGTATTAGAAAAGGAACTCTAAACTTTAGTTTTGTTCCAATTACTACAGGTTCAGCATTTAAAAATAAAGGTGTACAACCATTACTTGATGCGACTATTAATTATTTACCTAGTCCAATTGATATAGGATCAATTAAAGGTACTAAACCGGGATCTGATGAAGAACTAGAAATGAAATTTGAAGATAGTGTTCCTTTTTCTGCTTTAGCTTTTAAAGTTGCTAATGATCCATTTGTTGGTTCACTAACTTTTATTAGAATATATTCAGGAACTATTAAAACTGGTACAGCTGTTTACAATACATCAAAAGATAAAGAAGAAAGAGTTGGTAGAATGCTTTTAATGCATGCTAACTCAAGAGAAGATATTAAAGAAGCAAATGCTGGGGACATTGTAGCTTTAGCTGGTTTAAAAAATACTATAACGGGGCACACTTTGTGTGATGAAAATAATCCTGTATTACTTGAGCCAATGGAATTTCCTGAACCAGTAATTGAAATTGCAGTTGAACCTAAAACAAAAGCTGACCAAGAAAAAATGGGCGAAGCACTAGGAAGATTAGCGGCAGAAGATCCTTCATTTAGAGTAACATCTGATGAAGAATCTGGACAAACAATCATCAAAGGTATGGGTGAACTTCATTTAGATATTATTGTTGATAGAATGAAAAGAGAATTTAAAGTTGAGGCTAATGTTGGAGCCCCTCAGGTTGCTTATAGAGAAACATTAGAAAACGCTTCTGAAGTTGAATACACACATAAAAAACAAAGTGGTGGTGCAGGTCAATTTGCAAAGGTTAAACTTCTTGTTGAGCCTCAAGAACCAGGTGCTGGTAGATCTGTGGAAAGTAAAATTAAAGGTGGAGCTATCCCTAAAGAGTTTATACCAGGTGTAGAAAAAGGGATTGAAACTGTGTCAGATAACGGGATTCTAGCTGGCTTTCCAATGATAGATTATAAAGTTACTATAATTGATGGTCTACATCATGATGTAGACTCAAGTGTGCTAGCATTTGAACTAGCTAGTAGAGCTTGTTTTAAAGAAGCTTGTACAAAAGGAACGTTAAAGCTTTTAGAGCCAGTAATGAGAGTTGAAGTAGTAACTCCAGAAGATTACATGGGTGATGTTATAGGTGACCTAAATAGTCGTAGAGGCCAAATAAGTACTCAAGAGCAAAGAGGGAACGCAACAGTAATTACTGCAATGGTTCCTTTAGCTAATATGTTTGGATACATAAATAATTTAAGATCAATGTCTCAAGGAAGAGCTCAATATTCTATGTTCTTTGATCATTACTCTAAAGTACCACAAAATGTACAAGACGAAGTAACTAAAAAGATTGCAGGCTAAATATGGATAAACAGAACATAAGAATTAAACTCAGAGCATACGACAATAAGATCCTTGATGCATCTACTGAGGAAATTGTCAATACTGTTAAAAGAACTGGAGCAACAATTAAAGGTCCAATTCCATTACCAACCAGAATAGAGAGATATACAGTTTTAAAAGGTCCTCATATTGATAAAAAAAGTAGAGAACAATTTGAGTCAAGAACCCATAAAAGATTGATAGATATCATAGAACCTACACCTCAAACTGTAGAAGCTTTGATGAAACTCGACCTAGCGTCTGGTGTTGATGTGGAGATAAAAATTTAATTATGTCTGAAATAGCTTTGATAGGAAAAAAAATAGGGATGACTAGAGAATTTTATAAAACTGGTCAGTTGGTTCCTGTAACTGTTCTAAAAGTTGAAAAAGCAAGAGTTATTCAAGTCATAGATGAAGAAAAAAGAGGCTACAAAGCAGTACAGCTTGGATATGGAAAGATTAAGAATTCAAAACTTACAAAAGCTATGAAAGGCTTTTTTGCTAAAAAAAACACAGAAGCCAAAAAAACTCTTAAAGAATATAGAGTTAAAGACACTGAAAATTACAAAGAAGGAAATGAGTTTGGTTTAGAAATATTTAAGGATATTAAATTTGTTGATACTAGATCAAAAACAATAGGTAAAGGTTTTGCTGGTGCAATGAAAAGATGGAATTTTGGGGGTTTAAGAGCCAGCCATGGTGTATCAATTTCACACAGAGCTCATGGTTCAACAGGTCATAGCCAAGATCCTGGAAAAGTATTTAAAGGAAAAAAAATGGCTGGTCACATGGGTGATAGACTTAGAACTATGCTTAATATTGAAATAATTAAAACAGATTTAGAAAATGAACTTTTATATTTAAAAGGTTCAATTCCAGGTTCAAAAAATACAGAAATAGTCGTAAGAAAATCAGTAAAAGAAATTAACAAGATGACTATGTCTGAAAAAATTGCTGCGGCAGAAGAAGCTAAAAAAACACCAGATAAAAAGAAAAAATAATGAAATTAGAAAAAATAAGTATTGATGGAAAAAAAGACACTATTGAAGTGTTGGATAAAATATTTTCTGCAAAAATTAATAGCAAATTAGTTAGTAGTGTTTTATATAAATCTAACGCTAATTACAAAGGTAGGCATGCTAAAACAAAACAACAAAATGAAGTTAGTGGTCCTACTTCAAAAATTTATGCTCAGAAAGGTACTGGTGGAGCAAGACATGCAAGTAAAAAAGCGCCTATATTTGTAGGTGGTGGTATAGCTCATGGTCCCAAAGGTGAACTTGCATATAAAAAAAGAAAATTAAATAAAAATGAAAAAAAACTTAGTGTGGCATCTTTAATTACGGAAAAGAACAAACATCAAAATTTATTAATATTAAATGATTTTAGTTCAGAAATTAAAAAAACAAAAGAAATGAACGCAATTATTCAAAAACTAGAAATTACAAATTCATTAATAATATTGGATAAAGCTTCTAAAGAAAAAATAGAAAAATCAGCTAGAAACATTCCAAATGTTAAAGTAACTGATGTTAACCATTTTAGCTCATATGATATTATAAGATTTAAAAAAGTTGTGTTTACTGAAAGTTCAGTAAAAGAATTAGAAAAGAGATATTCTTAAAATGGATAAAATACATTTATACGATAAAATTGTTTCTCCAATGGTTACAGAGAAATCAACTAATTTGTCAGAACAAAATAAAATTGTTTTTAAAGTTCCTGTAGGAGCAAACAAAACAAATTTAAAAAAAAATATCGAGAAAATTTTTAAGGTAAACGTGACTAAAATAAATATAATTAATAAACAAAATAGAATTAAAGTTACCAGAGGCAAAAAAGTTAGAGTTTCTGGATTCAAGAAAGCAATAATAACTCTTAAAAAAGGTCAAAGTATTGACCTAACAACAGGTATTTAGTAAATGGCATTAAAAACATTTAAACCTTATACAAAGTCAACAAGAGGAACTATCCTTGTTGATAGAACTGGATTGTGGAAAGGCAAACCTTTCAAATCACTTGTGTCTCCAAAAAATGCAATGAAAGGAAGAAATAACAACGGACATATTACTAATATAAATAGATCTGGTGGCCATAAAAAAATGTATAGACATGTAGATTTTTACCGTAAAAAATTTGATATGGAAGCTACTGTTGAAAGAATTGAATACGATCCAAATAGATCATGTTACATAATGTTAGTTAAATTTGAAGACGGATCTCATGCTTATTACTTGGCACCTCAAAAAATAAAAACTGGAGATAAAATTGTGAATGGTGCTAAAAAAGAAATTAAAGTTGGAAATTGTATGCCTCTACAAGATATTCCAGTTGGTATAAACATACATAATGTTGAAATTCAACCAGGTGCAGGTGGTAAAATTGCTAGATCAGCCGGTTCATCAGTAACTATTAGTGGTCTTGATGGAAACTATAGTTTAATTAAACTTTCCTCAGGGGAAGTAAGAAAAATTGACTCCAGATCTTTAGCTACTATAGGAATTTTAACTAACCCGGACCAAAAAAATATCAAAATTGGAAAAGCTGGAAGATCAAGATGGCTTGGAAGAAAACCACATACTAGAGGTGTTGTTAAAAACCCAGTTGATCACCCACACGGTGGTGGGGAAGGTAAGTCAGCTGGTGGAAGACACCCTGTATCACCTACAGGTCAATCTGCAAAAGGATTAAAAACAAGAGACAATAAGAGAACAGATAAATACATTGTTAAGAGAAGAAATAAAAGGAAGGACGCTAAGTAATGGCTAGATCAGTCTGGAAAGGACCTTTTGTTGAGGAAAGCTTAATAAAAAAAGTGGATAAATACAAAGATGATCCCAAAAAAATACCTATCAAAACATGGTCAAGAAAATCAACTATACTACCTGATTTTGTTGGTGTTAGTTTTCAAATTTATAACGGGAAAAAATTTATTCCAATTACGATATCTGAAGATATGGTTGGACATAAGCTTGGTGAATTTGCACCAACTAGAACTTTTTACGGACATACACCAGCAGATAAAAAAGCTAAACCTGCAACAGCGGCTAAAAAATAATTATGAATAAGACTAAGAAAAAAAATAGAAAAAAAGTTGATACAGTCAAATCTGTAAATAACAGTATTAGAACTAGTGTTAGAAAACTTAATCCTATCTTAAAAAGTATTGTAGGAAAAAAAGTAGATGTAGCTATGAGAGATTTACAATTTTCAGCAAAAAGAATTAGTAAAGACATAAGAAAAACAATTGGTTCTGCAGTTGCAAATGCTGAAAATAACTTTCAATACGATATTGATAATTTAGTAGTTAAAGAAGCGTATTGTGGAAAAAAAATTGTAATGAAAAGATTTAGACCAAGAGCGAAAGGAAGAGCTGCGCCAATATTAAAGCCATGGTCAACTGTAACTATAATTTTATCAGAAGTTAAACAAATGGAGAGTCATGGGACAAAAGGTTAATCCTGTAGGTTTTAGATTAGGTATTAACAGAGGTTGGGACTCTGTTTGGTATGCTAAAAAGAAAGATTTTGGAAATTATTTAATTGAAGATTTTAAAATTAGAAATTACATCAAAAAAAATGTAGTTAACTCAGGTGTTTCAAAAGTAATGATAGAGAGAACATCTAATAAATGTTATGTGACCATATATACGTCAAGACCTGGTTTTGTAATTGGTAAGAAGGGAAGTGATATTGATAAAATAAAAAATAATTTATCAAAATTTACAGCTAATGAAGTTGCTCTAAATATCAAAGAAGTAAAAAAACCAGAAACTAACGCATATTTAGTTGCTGAAAATATAGCTCAACAACTTGTAAAAAGAATTTCATACCGAAGAGCAATGAAAAGATCAATGCAATCATGCCTTAGATTGGGTGCAAAAGGAATTAAAGTTTCCATTAGTGGTAGACTGGGTGGTAACGAAATAGCAAGAACTGAATGGTTGAGAGAAGGAAGTATACCGTCTCATACTTTAAGAGCTGATATAGACTATGCAGAAGCTGAAGCTTTAACAACATACGGAATTATTGGAATTAAAGTTTGGATTTATAAGGGTGAAGTTTTTGCAAGAGAGTTTAGCCAAGAAACAAACAAAGTCACACCAAAAGAAGGTAAAGAATAATGCTTCAGCCAGTTAGAACTAGATGGAGAAAAGCTCATAAAGGAAGAATCCATGGTACAGCAACAAGAGCTAGTAGCATAAACTATGGTGCATTTGCATTGAAAGCTTTACAACCAGAAAGAATTACCGGAAAACAAATTGAAGCTGCTAGAGTAGCATTAACTAGACATATGAAAAGGCAGGGAAGAGTATGGACCAGAGTATTTCCAAACATTCCAGTATCAAAAAAACCTATTGAAGTCAGAATGGGTAAAGGTAAAGGAAATCCTGAATTTTTTGCCTGTAGAGTTAAGCCAGGAAGAATTTTGTTTGAAGTTGATGGTGTTTCAGAGCAAATAGCTAAAGAGGCTTTATATAAGGCGTCAGCTAAATTGCCAATAAAGACCAAAACTATTAAGAGGTTCGCTTAATATGAAAAAACAAGAAATAAAAAAATTATCTAAAGACGAAATGATAAAGAATATTGATAAGTTAAAAAAAGATCTTTTTAACTTTAGATTTCAAAAGATGAATTCACAGGTGACAAATCCTGCAAAAATTGGTGAAACCAAAAAAACAATAGCAAGATTAAAAACAATATTAAAAGGAAAAATTAATGCCTAAAAAAATATTAACTGGAGTTGTTATAAGTGATAAGCCAAACAAAACTATAACTGTGATGGTTGAAAGAAAATATTCTCATCCTGTTCTTAAAAAAGTAATAAAAGTAAGAAAAAATTATAATGCTCATGATGAAAATAATAAATTTAAAAAAGGTGATAAAGTTTCAATTATTGAAAGTAAGCCGTTTTCAAAAAATAAAAAATTCCAAGTAATGGAGAATACAAAATAATGATAGGTGTACAAACAGAGTTACAGGTGGCAGATAATACAGGTGCTAAAAGAATAGAATGTATAAAAGTACTTGGTGGGTCCAAAAGAAGATATGCAAGTATTGGAGATACCATTGTTATTGCTGTTAAAGAGGCAATACCAAAAGGTAAAGTTAAAAAAGGTACTGTGCATAAAGCAGTTGTAGTGAGAGTTAAAAAAGGAATTCATCGTAATGATGGCTCAAAAGTCAAATTTGATAATAACGCAGCAGTTTTAGTTGATGACAAAGGTGAACCAGTAGGTACTAGAATTTTTGGTCCAGTTACAAGAGAGTTAAGAAGTAGAGGACAGATGAAAATAATTTCATTAGCGCCGGAGGTTTTATAAAATGATTAAAAAAGGTTTAAAAGTAAGAGTTTTAACAGGTAAAGATAAAAAAAAAGAAGGTGAAGTTATAGAAATTGACAGACCCAATAATAGAGCAAAAGTTAAAGAAATTAATATGGTAAAAAAACATGTTAAAACCACTAAAGAGAAAAAAGGTGGAATTGTATCAAAAGAGAGCTTTATTCATTTATCAAACCTTAAATTAATTGATGAAAAAGTAGCTAAAAAAGCAGAGGCTAAAAAATAATGACACCAAGATTAAAAGAAATTTATAGCAAAGAAATTCAGCCAGCTTTAAAAGACAGTTTAGGTCTAAAAAATATTTTTATGGCACCTAGAATTGAAAAAATTGTTTTGAATATGGGGCTAGGACTAGATGGAGCTGATGCGAAAATTTTAAAAGCAGCAGAAGAAGATATGGGAAAAATTACTGGTCAAAAACCTGTAATAACAAAATTTAAAAAATCGGTTGCAAATTTTAAAACAAGAAAAGGGTCAAATGCTGGTTTAAAAGTAACTTTAAGAAAAAACAAAATGTATGAATTTATTGATAGATTAGTAAATATTGCATTACCTAGAATTAAAGACTTTAGAGGACTCTCTCCTAAAGGTTTTGATAAATTTGGTAATTATACATTTGGTGTTAAAGAACATATAATTTTCCCAGAGGTAAGTTTTGATAGAGCAGATAAAGTACGTGGTCTTGATATTGTAGTTGTTATTAAAGCTTTAAATAAAGATCATGCGTTTGCATTATTAGAAAAAATGAATTTCCCATTTATTAAAAAAGGAGACAATTAAACATGGCTAAAGTTAGTGCTGTAAACAAGAACGATAAAAGAATTAAACTTTCTAACAAACTTTACAAAAAGAGACAAAGTTTAAAGAAAATAATTATGGATAAGAAATTACCATTGGAAGAAAGATTTAAAGCACAACAAAAATTATCTCAAATGCCAAGAAATTCAGCAAAAATAAGAGTGATGAATAGATGCAAAATTACAGGAAGACCTCATGGAGTGTATAGAAAATTAAAAATATCAAGAATAGCTTTAAGAGACTTAGGTTTAGCTGGATTAATTCCAGGAATGACTAAGTCTAGCTGGTAGAAAGGAAAATTATGAGTTTAACTGATCCAATTGGAGATATGATAGCAAGAGTAAAAAATGCTCAAGCAAGAAACCACAAAAAAGTTGAATTACCATCTTCAAACTTTAAAACTAAAATAGCTGACATCCTTAAGAGCGAAGGATTTATTAAAGACTTTAAAATTGATGCTGAAGATAAGAAACCAACCCTATCTTTAGAACTTAAGTATCACTCAGGAAATCCTGTTATCAGCGCTTTTGAACGTGTCTCAAAACCTGGTAGAAGAATTTTTTCTAGTGCAGAAAGCTTGCCAAAAGTCAACAATGGCCTAGGTATCGCAATTGTCTCTACTCCTAAAGGAGTGATGACAGATATAGATGCAAGAAAACAACGCGTTGGTGGTGAAATAATTTGTAAGGTATTTTAATGTCTAAAATTGGTAAAATAAGTATTTCTATTCCTGAAAAAGTTAAAGTTGTTTTAGCTGGCAACATGCTAAATATTGAGGGTCCATTAGGCAAAAAATCTGTTGATATTGATTTAGAAATGTTCAACCTTGACATTAAAGAAGGCAAAGAAATATCTATTAAACCCAAAAAAATAGATCAGAATTCTAAAAGACTTTGGGGCATGAATAGAAGTTTGATTAATAATGCAGTGATCGGTTCTAGTAAAGGCTATGAAAAAACATTAGAGTTAATTGGAGTTGGTTACAGAGCTGCTTTAAAAGGAAAACAATTAAACCTACAACTAGGCTATAGTCATGATATCAATTATGATATTCCTGATGGAATTAAAATTGAAGTTGAAAAACAAACAACTTTAAAAATTACAGGATCTGATAAACAACAAGTTGGTTCTGTGGCATCAAAAATAAAAACATACAGAAAAATTGAACCGTACAAAGGTAAAGGAATACGTGAAAAAGGACAATATGTTCTTAAAAAAGAAGGAAAGAAAAAATAATGAAATTAAATACAAGCATTAGAAAAAGATTTAGAGTAAGCAATAAAGTAAAAAAAGTTGCTTCTAAAGATAGATTTAGACTATGTATTTCAAGATCGTCAAAAAATATTTCTGCACAAATAATAGATGATATTAATAAAGTTACATTGTTGTCAGCTTCATCTATAGAAAAAGATATTAAATCAGGAGATAAGGTTAATAAAACTGAACTTTCTAAAATAGTTGCAACAAAACTTGCAAAAAAAGCTCAAGAGAAGAAAATCACAAAAATTTACTTTGATAGAGGCATTTATAGATATCATGGCAGAGTTAAAGTATTTGCTGAAACCTTACGTGAAAATGGAATGGAATTTTAATTATGGAAAATTTTAAAGATAAAAAAACTGACGATATACTAGAAAAATTAGTCCACATTAACCGTATTACAAAAGTAGTAAAAGGTGGTCGGAGATTTGGTTTTTCTGCACTAGTTGTTGTTGGAAATCAAGCAGGTAAAATTGGAATTGCTCATGCAAAAGCAAAACAAGTACCTGACGCAATTAAAAAGGCTAACGAAGTAGCTAGAAGAAAATTAATTCATATACCTTTAAGAGAAGGAAGAACAATTCATCATGACGTAAAAGCAAAAGATGGATCTGGAAGAATTGTGTTAAGAGCGGCATCTAAAGGAACTGGTATTATTGCGGGTGGACCAGTAAGGGCTGTTTGCGAAGTATTAGGAGTTAAAGATATTGTTGCAAAATCAATGGGAACTTCAAATGCTCATAATGTTATTAGAGCTACTATGAAAGCATTATTAAAACAAAATTCACCAAAACAAATTTCAGCGATTAGAAACAAAAAGATTTCTGAAATAGTTGAGAAAAGAGGATAATGATTACTTTAAACACTAAAGATAAAATTAATAAATCAAAAATGCGTGTTGGTAGAGGTATTGGATCTGGAAAAGGTAAAACCTCTGGACGAGGTGTGAAAGGTCAAAAATCAAGATCTGGTGTTGCTATTAAATCTTTTGAGGGTGGTCAAATGCCTTTATATAGAAGACTACCTAAAAGAGGATTTAATCCTATCTCTAGATCAAACATAGCAATAATGAATCTAGAAAAAATTCAATCATTTATAAGTAAAAAAACTATTAATCCAAGCGATACTATAAATATAGAGTTGCTTAAAAAACTTAAACTAATTAATAAAAATTCTCAAAAACTAAAGATACTAGGTACAGGAGAGATTAAGGATAAAATTAACATAGAGGCAGATTTAGCATCTAAATCAGCAATAGAGAAACTAGAAAAAATTAGTGGATCTATTCAATTGAAAAAATAATAAATTTCAATGAGTGCGTCGTCATCATCTAACGATTTAAGAAATAGAATACTATTTACTATATTCATTCTTGCAGTTTATAGATTTGGTACTTTTGTACCATTACCAGGTATTGACCCTGAGCAACTTAAAGTGATGATGGATGGTAACCAAAAAGGTTTACTTGGAATGTTCAATGTTTTCGCTGGCGGTGCTGTAAGTAGAATGGCAATATTTGCATTAGGAATAATGCCTTACATTTCATCTGCGATTATAGTTCAACTTTTAACTGGTGTATCAGAATATTTTAAAAATTTAAAAGCTCAAGGTGAAACTGGAAGAGCAAAAATTACTCAAATTACAAGATATGGAACTGTATTATTAGCAACAGTTCAAGGATATGGTTTATCCGTTGGTTTAGAGTCATCGGCGGACCTAGTAATAAATCCTGGTGCTTTTTTCAAAATTACAACAGTTACGACTATTGTAGCTGGTACAATGTTTTTAATGTGGCTAGGTGAACAAATCACTCAAAGAGGTATCGGGAATGGTATTTCGTTAATAATATTTGCAGGTATAGTTGCAGAAATCCCAAGAGCTTTAGTTACAACTATTGAACTAGGTAGAACAGGTGCTGTGTCGACTTTCATGATTTTAGCTATTTTTGTTTTATTAGTTGCTACAATTTTATTTGTAGTTTTTATGGAAAGAGCTTTAAGAAAAATTTTAATTAATTACCCTAAAAGACAAATGGGAAATAAAATGTATGGTGGAGAATCATCTCATCTACCACTTAAAATAAACCAAGCTGGAGTTATTCCTGCTATTTTTGCATCAGCTTTGCTTTTATTGCCAGTAACTTTTTCAAACTTTTCTTTTTCAAATAATGATACATTTTTAAATTTAAGTTCTTACTTTACTCAAGGTCAGCCTCTTTATATGCTGTTGTATGCATCTGGAATAATATTTTTTACTTTTTTCTATACTTCTATTACTTTCAACCCTACCGAAACTGCAGACAATTTAAGAAAGTATGGTGGTTTTGTACCAGGAATTAGACCTGGCGAAAGTACAGCCTTATATATTCAAAACATATCTACTAAATTAACAACTATAGGGGCATTGTATTTGACTCTAGTTTGTTTAATGCCTGAATTTTTAATTGCAAATTATCCGATCCCTTTTTATTTAGGTGGTGCTTCAATTTTAATTGTTGTTGTTGTTGCTATTGATACAGTGACACAAATTCAAACAAGATTAATGAGTTCCCAGTACGAACAATTAATCAAGAAAACAAAATTTGGTAAGTAAGTGAATATTATTTTATTTGGGCCTCCAGGCGCAGGTAAAGGTACCCAGTCAAAGTATTTAGTTAATAAACTGAAAAATTTTCAAGTTTCCACAGGTGATATTTTAAGAGAAGAAATTAAAAAAAACTCAACTATTGGTCAGCAAATAACAAACAATATGAACGAAGGTAAATTTGTTAGTGATGAAATTGTTAATGATTTAATAGAAAAAATAATTTTTGATCCTCAAAAAAAAGACAAATTAATATTTGACGGATACCCTAGATCATTAAGCCAGGCAAAACATTTAGATCTATTATTAGATAAATCAAACCAAAAAATTGACCATATTTTTTTTCTAAATGTAAATAAAGACACAATTGTAAAAAGAATTGATAAAAGGAAATTATTAGAAAATAGATCAGATGATGACACTGACACTATCCTTAAAAGATATGATACCTACATGGAAACTACTAGACCAGTACTGGATTTCTACTCCAAGAATCCAAATTTCCATGAGATAAACGGAACACAAGAAATTGATCAAATAACAAGGGAAATCGAGGCTTTTATCAATGTTTAAGACGTTGACTTTAGGTAATCTTATTATATAAAAGGCACAAATTTATCACAAAAATTATGGCTCGTATCGCAGGTATCAATATTCCACAAAATAAACTTGTTCACATTGGTTTAACTTATATTTATGGAATCGGTGATAAATTTTCTAATCAAATTTGTACTTCACTTGAAATACCAAAAGCAAAAAGAATTAATGAATTAACTGATGATGAAATTTTAAAAATCAGGGAATATATAGATGCGAATTTTAAGGTAGAGGGAGATCTAAGAAGAGATTACTCTCTTACAATTAAAAGACTAATTGATTTAGCTTGTTACAGAGGAACAAGACATAGAAAAAAATTACCTGTTAGAGGTCAAAGAACGAGATGTAATGCTAGAACAAGAAAAGGTAAAGCAATTGCTATTGCAGGAAAAAAATTAACTCCAACTAAAAAATAATTATGGCTAAAGCTGATAAAGTTGAAAATAAAGATCAGAAGGTAGAAAAGTCTTCAAAAAAAAGTAACAAAAGCTCTTATTCCAAAAAGAAAAAAATTAAAAAAAATATTCTAAATGGCATTGCCTATGTTCAGTCTACTTTCAATAATACTATAATTTCAATTGCTGATACTAATGGAAATGTTATCTCTTGGGCATCTGCTGGACAGAAAGGATTTAAAGGATCGAGAAAATCAACTCCTTACGCCGCACAAATTGCTGCTGATGCTGCTGCCTCTAAAGCATTAGAGTACGGAATGAAAACTTTATCTGTTGAAGTTAAGGGCCCTGGCTCTGGACGAGAAACTGCTTTAAGAGCATTACAAGCAAGAGGTTTTAAAATCTTATCAATTAAAGATACAACACCCATGCCTCATAATGGAACTAGACCACCAAAAAAAAGGAGAGTTTAATGGAAGTCGAAAATGTAAATATTAAAAATTGGAAATCATTAATTAAACCATCTAAATTAGATGTTCAAATTAGTGATGATTTAACTCATGCTAAAATTGTAGCAGAGCCTTTAGAAAAAGGTTATGGATTAACATTAGGTAATTCTTTAAGAAGAATTTTGCTTTCATCAATTAGAGGGGCAGCAGTCACTTCGATACAAATTGATGGTGTTTTACATGAATTTACATCTATTAAAGGCGTAAGAGAAGATGTTACGGACATAGTTTTAAACGTAAAATCTTTAGCACTAAAAAGTAATTCAGAAGGAACAAAAAAACTTATATTAGATGCAAAAGGTCCAGGTGAAATTAAAGCATCCGATATTACACAAGTTGCTGATGTAGAAATATTGAACCCTGAACTTGTAATATGTAACCTTGATGAAAATACAAATTTTCACATGGAAATGAATGTTAGCACTGGAAAAGGTTATGTTCCAGCTGATTTAAATAAACCTGAAGAGCCACCATTAGGATTAATTGCAATAGATTCTTTATATAGCCCAGTTAAAAAAGTTTCTTATTCAATAAGTACTGCAAGAGAAGGTAAGGCATTGGATTATGATAAACTTACTATGGAAGTTGAAACAAATGGATCTATCTCAGCAGAAGATGCTGTAGCTTATTCAGCAAGAATTTTCCAGGATCAGTTAAAAATGTTTGTTAATTTTGACGAGCCAGTTGAAGCACCTGTAAAAGAAGTCTCTACAGAACCTGAGTTTAATAAAAATTTATTAAGAAAAGTTGATGAACTTGAACTTTCAGTTAGATCAATGAATTGTCTGAAAAATGATAATATAATTTACATTGGTGATCTTGTTCAAAAATCTGAAGGTGAAATGCTAAGAACACCAAATTTTGGTAGAAAATCTCTTAATGAAATCAAAGAGGTTTTAACTGGCATGTCTCTATATCTAGGGATGGAGATACCAAACTGGCCACCAGATAATATTGCTGAAATGTCTAAAAAACTAGAGGAAGCTATCTAATGAGACACGGAATGGCAAATAAGAAGTTAAATAGAACTTCTGAACACAGAAAGGCTCTCTTAAAGAATATGCTAAATTCTTTAATAAAATATGAGCAAATTAAAACTACTTTGCCAAAAGCTAAATTTTTAAAACCACAAGCAGACAAAATTATTACTTTAGGCAAGAAAGAAACACTACAAACAACAAAAATGCTAGTTTCTCAACTTCAAGATATAAAATCTGCTAACAAGGTGAAAAAAACTCTTTCAAAAAGATATGAAAAGAGAAACGGTGGATATACTAGAATTATAAAGGCAGGATTTAGATATGGTGATAATGCACCGATGGCTATTATTGAATTTGTAGACAGAGATGTAGAAGCTAAAAGAATTGATAAGCCAAAAAAAGACACTAATAAAAACACACCTAAAGCTGAAGAAAAGAAACAAGCAACAGCTTAAATTTAAAAAATGAGAAAGTCATATACCGTTGATTCAACGTGTAATGATATGCGTATTGATCGTTGGACAAGACTTAAAATTGGAAAAATTCCTCAAGGTTTAATCGAAAAATACTTAAGATCTGGCAAAATAAAAATTAATAAAAAAAAAATTAAAAGCTCAACCAAAGTTAAAACTAATGACGTTGTAAGTTTTTTTAATTTAGATTTTAAAGAAACTATAGTTCAAAAGAAAATTAAATTTGAACCATCACAAGAAATTATTAAGTCTAATGAAGATCAAATTATAGATAATAATGATAATTTTGTAGTATTGAATAAAAGTTCAGGCATCTCTGTACAGGGTGGAACTAAATCAAAAAAGAATTTAGTAGATATTTTTGCTAAAAGTGAAATCTTTCAAGGAACAAAACCATATTCAGTTCATAGATTGGATAAAGATACCTCAGGTGTTTTTATAATGGCAAAAACAAGAGAATCTGCTCAACTATTAACCTCTTTGTTTAGATTACGAAAAGTTCATAAAACATATCTAGCTATTTGTCATGGTGAATTAAATAAAGATTCTGGTGAATGGAATGATGATCTTATCAGATATGACGGTGAAAAAAAAATTATAGAAAAGGCAAAAACATTTTACAGAGTTTTAGATAAAAATTCAGAGGCAAGCTTAGTTGAATTAAAACCAATTACTGGCCGTAAGCACCAACTTAGAAAGCAATTATACGCTTTAGGACAACCAATATTTGGTGATATCAAATATAAATTATCGAATTCTTCTAGAGGTTTAAATAAAAATTTAATGCTTCATTCATACCAAATTAAATTTATTATTGATGATGTTAAACACACATATACAGCTTTGTTACCAGATTACTTTCGAAAATTATTAAAAACAAAAAGACTTAGATTTTCAAGTTTGAAGTAAATTTTTCTATTAATAAGTTATCTAAATTTGAATAGTTATTATCAGCAATACTTATCAAGTTGGTAATTCCTTTATTTTCAATTCCACAGGGTATAATTTTTTTATATTGATCAAGATTATTGTTTATATTTATTGCAAACCCATGATAGGCAATCCATTTTTTTACTCTTATTCCAATTGCAGCAACTTTGTTTATCGTGTGATTTTTTTTATACCAAATACCAACATTATCTTTGTCGGAAAAAGTTTCTATTTTATAATCTATTAAAGTTTCAATAATTGATTTTTCAATACAGGAAATAAATTTTCTAATGTCTTTTTTTTTTCTTAAATCTAAAACAAAATAACAGATTAATTGACCTGGTGCATGGCATGTTATTTTGCCACCACGATTAGTTTTTATTAGATTAATAGATTTATCTAAAATTTCATTTTCTTTATAGCTTGTACCTGCTGTAAATATTTCATTATGCTCTAATGTCCAAATAAGCTCTTTATCTTTATTCTTATGTAAATCTTCCAATCTTTTCTCCAATAAGTTTATTGCATCAAAATAATTTATTGGTTTTATTGACTTTTTTATCTCTATATTCATTTATGAATTGTATTATCTTAATTATCTATTAATAGTCCAATCTAAATTATAGGTAGATTTATGTCTTTAGTTAAAAAAATAAAAGATAAAAAAGTAAATTTTGAATTTAATAAAGAGTATATAAAAGTAGTAACATCCAAAATTGCTAACAATGATGCTACTTTTATTACTAACTCTTTTAAAGAAATGCATCCTGCAGATACAGCTGACATTATAGAACACTTAAATCAATCTGATAGAGAAAGTCTTATAAAACTCAACAATTTTAAAATTGATCCTGAAGTTTTTGTTGAGCTTAATGAGTCTATTCAAACAGAAATTATTACCTATCTTTCCTCAGATTCTATTGTATCCATTTTAACTAATCTAGAGTCTGATGATGCAATATCAATTTTAGAAAATGTACCAGAAGAAGAAAAAAATAATATTCTTAGTTCATTACCACCTAAAGATCGTTTTGCATTACTTGAAAGCTTAAGTTATCCCGAAGATACAGCTGCAAGAATAATGCAACGTGAATTTACAGCTATACCTAGCAATTGGTCCGTAGGTCAAACAATAGATTATTTAAGAGAAAATAAAGATCTACCAGAAGAATTTTTAGAAATATTCATTATCAACGAAGAATTTAAGCCAATCGGTACAGTGCCCTCATCTCGTGTTCTGACAACATCAAGAGATACGAAAATGCTCTCAATTATGTCTGAGTCCCAACTATTGATACCTGTGGATATGGATAAAGAAGAAGTAGGTAATCTATTCGAAAACTACAATTTAAATTCTGCTGCTGTTGTAGATAAGAATAATAAGCTAGTTGGAATGATTATGAGTGATGACGTTTTAACTGTTTTAAAAGAAGAAGCTGAAGAAGATGCTTTAAGATTAGCTGGGGTAGGTGACGAAGAAATAACAGATGGTGTAATAACTAAAACTAAAAGAAGGTTTAATTGGCTTCTATTAAATTTATTTACAGCTTTTTTAGCAACATGGTGCATTAGTTTGTTTGGTGCAACAATTGAGCAAATGGTAGTATTGGCATTCTTAATGCCTATAGTTGCATCAATGGGTGGCAATGCTGGAATGCAAACACTAGCTGTGACTGTGAGAACAATTGCAACAAATGACTTAACAGAAAATAATTTTGCATCAAATGTCACAAAAGAGTTTTCCATAGGAATTTTAAATGGAATTATTTTTGCCGCTATTAGTGCTTTTATTGTTCAGATTTGGTTTCAAGATAATACTCTTTCAATAATAATTTCAATCTCAATGGTTTTAACCATGATCATTGCAGGACTTTTCGGAATATTAGTTCCGGTAACTTTAAAAAAAATGAATATTGACCCTGCAATTGCCTCCAGTGTTTTTGTAACAACAATTACTGATGTAATAGGCTTTGTATCATTTTTAGGTGTAGGAGCTTATTTTTTATAGTTTAAAAATTATCTATTAATCTGATATTTTTATAATAATAGCTTAAAAATACTTTTGATCCTCGATATTTATTTGAAATAGCTAATTTTTTTGTATTTCTATTTTCCAAGTATTCAATTTTAATATTGAAAAATTTTTCTAGATCTTTTTTTGTTTTTCGTAAAAAACTATTAATATTTCTACAATTTTTAATCTTATTTTTTAAATTAAGAAATGTTTTCGAAATTTTTTCAACATCTTTTAGTTCTTGTTTATTAAGTAAAAAATTTCTTGAAGATAAAGCTAATTTATTTTTATTTCTAATAGTTTTACAGCCAATTACTTTTGTATTAAATTTTTTTTCAATAAAATTTTTTACTAAAAAAAATTGTTGAAAATCTTTTTTCCCCATAAAGATCTTTTTTGGCTTAATGAGTGCTGTTAATCTACTCATTACATCTAAAACACCTTCAAAATGTCCTTTTCTATATTTTGCACAAAGTATTTTATCTTTTTTTTTAATTTTTATCTGTGATTGTTCTATATCTTCATAAATGTCTTTAAATTTAGGAATATAAATAAAATCTAACTTTCTAATTTTCTTTAAAATTTTTAAATCTTTTTTGATATTAGAAGGGTAGGATTTGAAATCTGTAATGTCATTAAATTGTTTTGGATTTATGAATATACTTACTACGGTTTTTTTGTTTAATTTAATTGATTTATTAATAAGAGAAACATGCCCTTCATGAATACCTCCCATTGTAGGCACAAAACCAATATCATTAAAAGGCCCTAATGTTTTACGTAAAATGCTATTATTTAATATAATTTTCATTTGTATTAAAATATTTAATAAGTAAAACATTTAAATGATTAAACAAGCTATTATTCCTTTGGCTGGATTAGGCACACGACTGCTGCCTCTTACAAGTGTTTTTGCAAAAGAACTTTTGCCAATAAACGGTAAACCAGGATTAGAATATATAATAAATGAATGCATTGAAGCAGGCATTAAAGAAATAATTTTTATCATATCCAAAAGAAAAATGATGATTAAAAAATATTTTTATAATGACAAATTTTATAAAGATTTAATTAAAAAAAATAGAAATCCCCGAATTATTGAAGAGTATAAAAAAATATTAAAATATAGAAAAATGATTAAATTTGTCTATCAGAATAAGCCAAAAGGAACAGGTGATGCTGTTCTTAAAACAAAAAAATATATTAAAGATAAATATTTTTTAATGTTATTACCAGACGATCTTATAATTAATAAGAATTGTTCTAAATCAATGATTAGTTCTCATAAAAAATTCAATACTTCTGTTATGGCAAGTATGAGTGTAAACAAAAAAACTGTTTCAAGATGGGGCATATATAAACTTTATAAAAGATTAGATAAAAATAACTATTTAATTAATAGTGTGATTGAAAAACCAAATATTAAAGACGCTCCGTCCAATAAAGCTGTTATTGGTAGATATATATTACCTAAAAAAATTTTTTCTAGATTAAAAAATTTAAAACCTAGTAAAGGAGGAGAAATTCATATTACTGATGCTATTCAATCATTAATTGATAATAATGAAAAATTTATTGCACATAATTTTTCTGGTAAATATTTAGACTGTGGAAGTATGGATGGTTATATAAATTCATCCAAGGAGATCGCAAAATTATGAAATTATGTATGATTGGTACAGGGTATGTTGGTCTTGTAAGCGGCGTATGCTTTTCTGATCTTGGTAATGAAGTTATATGTGTTGATAAAGATCAGGATAAGATTAATAAACTTAAACAAGGCATAATTCCTATTTATGAACCTGGATTAGAGGAATTAGTTCTTAAAAATTATAAAAATAAAAGATTAAAATTTTCAACTAATTTAAGCAATTCAATAAAAAAATCAGATTTAGTTTTTATATGTGTTGGTACTCCAACAAAAAAAAATAGCAATGGTGCTGATCTTAGTCAAATATTTTCAGTGGCTAAAGAAATATCAAAATCTATTAACAAATTTAAAATAATTATAACCAAATCAACAGTTCCAGTAACAACAGGTGACGAAATAGAAAAAATATTATCAAAAAAAATAAATAAGAATAAATTTTCAGTAGTATCAAATCCTGAATTTTTAAGAGAAGGTGAGGCTATAAGAGATTTTATCTACCCTGATAGAGTTGTAATTGGTGCTAACGATAAAAAATCTGCTACAAAACTACGAAATCTTTATTCTCCATTAATATCAAAAGGAGCAAAGTTTATTTGCACCAATCGAAGAGCTGCTGAACTTATTAAATATGCCTCTAATGCCTTTTTAGCTACTAAAATTACATTTATTAACGAAATTGCAAATTTATGTGAAAAAGCTCAAATTGATGTCGAGGATATTTCTATTGGTATAGGATTAGATAAAAGAATAGGTAGTCGTTTTTTGAGAGCTGGGCCAGCATACGGTGGATCTTGTTTTCCAAAAGATACTAAAGCTATTGTTAACACTGCTGATAAGTTTAAGATTAATTTATCTGTTATTAAAAGTGTTATTAATTCAAATTCCTTAAGATCAAAATTACTTTTAAAAAAAGTTAATGAAATACTAAATAAAAAGATAAGAAATAAAAAGATTTGTTTTTTGGGTGTTACCTTTAAAGCTAACACAGACGATATGAGAGACTCTTCTAGTTTAGAAATGATACCCTTTCTTTCTAAAAAAGGAGCTAAAATTAAATACTATGACCCAACAGGATTTAAAAAGGAGTTTAGCAAGATAAAAAATGTACACTTTGCTAATTCAATTGCTGAGGCCGTTAAAGGTTCAGATCTAGTAATTTTGCATACAGAATGGAATGATTTTAAATCTATTAATTTTAAAAAATTTCATTCATCAAAAAATCTAAAGATTTATGATATGAGAAATATTTATTCTCCATTGAAAATCAAGTCTCAAGGATTTAAATATTTTGGTATTGGTAGATAAAAAATTAATTTAATTCAAAAATAGCATCAACTTCAACTGATACTCCTAAAGGAAGACTATTGGTACTTACTGCTGCTCTAGTATGCATTCCTGCTTCACCAAAAATTGAAGCTATTAAATCTGAAGCACCATTAATCACTTTTGGTTGCTCGGTAAAATCTTCTGTTGAATTAACAAATCCGGTTAATTTAATACATGATTTTACTTTTGAAAGATTTCCATTGCATGCACTTTTAACTTGAGCAACAATACTTAATCCACATCTTTCAGCAGCTTTATAAGCATCATCTGTAGTTAGGTCTTTACCTACTTTCCCTTTGATTAATTCTCCATTAGAATTTATTGAGATTTGACCTGAGACATATAATAATTTTCCTGAAATTTTAGTTGCCACATAAGATCCAACAGGTGCTTTAGCTTCAGGCAATTCAATATTTAATTCTTTAATTTTATCGTCAAAATTCATTATTTACCTTTTTTCTTTTTTTTAGTTTTCTTATTTTTATCGTATTCTTTTCTTTTCTCAATAAGGATTAAAGCTTCTTCCATAGTTAATTCTGTAGGATCTTTTTCCTCAGGAATTGTTGCATTTAAGGACTTATATTTAATATATGGCCCATATTGACCTTTCATTACTCTAACAGGCTTTTTATCTTCTGGATGTTCACCTAGATCTTTAATTATTGATGAAGACATTCTTCCAGGTTTAGCTTCTGCGATTAGAGTAATTGCTCTGTTGAGACCAATTGAGAAAATTTCTTCTATGTTTTCAATTCTGGCAGATTTATTTTCACATTTTAGATATGGACCAAATCTTCCAGTATTAATAGTAATTTCTTTTTGGTTTTCGGGATTTAATCCTAAAGATTTAGGTAGTGAGCATAAAAATTGAGCTTTTTCTAAATCAATAGTTTCTAACTCTAAACTTTTAGGTATTGATACATTTTTTAAAAGTTCATTAACATCTGGTTTAAGTTTTTTTGTTTTTTTCTTTTTTTTTGTAATTTTTTTCTCAGAAGAATCATCCAGCATTTTTTCATATTGAAGATAGGGGCCAAATCTTCCATTCTTTAAAAATATGTCGTTCCCATTTTCATGTTTACCTATGAATTTAGGTTCAGCTAATTGAGCTTGGGCAGCTGCTTTAGCTTTAGATAAGGGTCTAGTAAATTTACATTCTGGATAATTAGAACAACCTATAAAAGCTCCACCTCTAAAACTATTTTTCAGACTTAGTGAGCCAGATTCACATAATTGACATTTTCTGACAACATTTCCATCGTTATCTTTATCGAAGATTAGTGTGCCTAAACTTTCGTTTAATAAATCTAAAACTTCTCTAGTTCTTTTCTCTTTAACTTCAGAAACATTGTTATTAAAATCTTTCCAAAACATTTCCAAAACTTTTATCCAGCTTTCTTTACCAGTTGTAATTTCATCTAACTGATCCTCTAATCCAGCTGTAAAATTGTAATCTACATATTTAGAAAATAATTTTTCTAAAAATGCAGAGATTAATTTTCCACGGTCAGTAGGAAAAAATCTTTTATTAAGTATTTCTGCGTATCCACGGTTAGCAATAGTTGATATTATACTTGCATAGGTAGACGGTCTACCAATTCCAAGTTCTTCTAATTTTTTTACAAGGCTTGCTTCTGAATACCTTGGTGGCGGTTGAGTAAAATGCTGTTCATCTATAAGAGACTCAATATTTATTGGTCCTTTAGTCATTTCTGGTAAGATTGTTTCATCTTCATCTTTACTTGGACTAGGGAATACTTTTAAAAAACCATCAAACTTTAGTACAGACCCGCTTGATTTGCATAATGTACTATCATCTTCTGAGGTAATTGTTATTGTGTTTCTGTCAAATTTTGCAGTCTCCATTTGAGAAGATAAAGATCTACCCCAAATTAAATTATAAAGTTTTTGTTGATCTGTACTTAAATATTTTTTAACCATATCTGGTGATCTTGTTATATCTGTAGGTCTAATAGCCTCATGAGCTTCTTGAGCATTTTTTGCTTTTTTTCCTGAATAATTTAGAGGTTTTTCAGGTAGGTATTCTTTCCCATATTGATTTTTAATAAAATCTCTAAAATCTGAAACCGCATCAGCTGAAAGATTTGTTCCATCAGTCCTCATATAAGTAATTAATCCTATAGTTTCTCCATCTATTTCAATACCTTGATACAATCTCTGAGCAATTTGCATTGTTCGTGAAGCACCAAAACCTAATCTACTTGAGGCTACCTGTTGTAAAGTTGATGTTGTAAATGGACCGGAAGGGTTTCTACTAACTATTTTTGATGAAATATCACTTATTTTAAATTTTTTATTTTTAATATTTTCTACTGCTTTATTAATTTCAATTTTATTTCTAAAAGTGAATTTTTCTATTTTCTTTCCATTTAATTGAGAAATACTCGAAGTAATTAAATTTTTATTATGATCTTGAAAATTAATGCTTAAGGTCCAAAATTCCTCTGGATTAAATGACTCTATCTCATGTTCTCTTTCGGTTATAAGTTTTAAAGCTACAGATTGTACTCTACCAGCCGATTTTGATCCTGGTAATTTAGTCCAAAGAATAGGGGATATATTAAAACCAACTAAATAATCTAAAGCTCTCCTAGCCATATAGGCATCTACAAGTAAGGGCTCAATTTGTCTTGGGTTATCTATACCATGAATTACTGCTTTTTTTGTAATTTCATTAAAAACAACTCTTTCTACAGCTTTATCTTTTAAAAGTTTTTTTTCATTTAAATATTCTTTAACATGCCATGCGATTGCTTCACCTTCACGATCCGGGTCAGTTGCCAAAATAATTTTATTTGAGTCCTTAGCAGCATCAGTAATTTCTTTTAAATATTTTTTTGAAAAACTATCAACTTCCCATTCCATCTTAAAATTTTGTTCTGGATCTACAGAACCATTTTTTGAAGGTAAATCTCTAATATGACCGTAACTGGCTAAAACAGTATAATCATCACCTAAATATTTATTTATTGTTTTAGCTTTTGCTGGACTTTCAACTATGACTAGATTCATAATTTAACAAACTACTCAAAAGTCTTTGATAGTCAAATTAATAAATTTTAGTCTTACTTTCTTCTTTATTTTTCAGTCGTTTAATATTTTCTCTGTGGGTAAAAAAAATTAAAATAAACATTATACTAAAAAAAATAGCATCATTTATTTGACCTATTATTAGAATATAAATAGGAACTGACAAGGAGCCTATTATCGATGAAAGTGAAGAGTATCTAAACAATAAAAATATAAATGCCCAGCTTGTAACAAAAATAAGTCCTAAGATGATATTTATAGAGAATAAAATTCCAACATAAGTAGCCACACCTTTACCACCTTTAAACTTAAGCCAAATGGGAAACACATGTCCTAAAAAAGCGCATAAAGAGGCCATATAAATTAAATCAGGATAGTTAATCTTAACATAAATTACTGGAATTATAGCTTTCGCTATATCTAATATTAAAGTTGAATATCCAATGAGTTTATTTCCAGTTCTTAGGGCGTTAGTTGCACCGATGTTACCTGAACCTATTTCTCTAATATCTTTCTTTAAAAAGATTTTAGTTAAAATTAAACCAAATGGAATAGAGCCCATAAGATATGAGGCAATGCCAACAACTAGATAATCCATTCCTATATTTTAAATAATTCTCTACCTTTTACAAAGGTATTAGTGACTTTACCTTGAAGTTTTTTGTCTTCAATTGAAGTATTTTTAGATTTTGAAATTAAATTTTCTTTTTTTACAATCCAGGGTTTATCTATATCCACTATACAAAAATCTGCATCATTTCCAATTGACAGATTTCCTTTATTAATTCTTAAAATTTTTGCAGGATTAGATGTTAGTGCTTGAATAATAGTCTCAAGTTTTACAGATCCGTTATGATATAATTCTAAGGATAAAGATAACAATGTTTCAATACCTGAAGCTCCAGTAGCTGCTTGTGAAAAAGTTAATCGTTTAGACTCTTCATCTTCAGGTTTATGATCTGAAACAATTACATCAATAGTTTTATCTTTTAATCCTTGTACTAATGCTTCTCTATCTTCTTCTTTTCTTAGGGGAGGAGATAATTTTAAAAATGTTTTAAAATCACCGATATCATTTTCATTAAGGGATAAATTATTTATTGAAACTCCACAGGTAAATTTAATATTATCTTTTCTTTCCCTAATTACTTCGACTGATTTTGCTGCTGAGAGTTGAGATATGTGATATCGACATCTATTCTTTTCAAGAAGAGCCAAATCTCTTTCAATTATAATTCTTTCAGCAATATCAGGTATTCCTGATAAACCTAGTTTAGTAGCAATTATACTGGAGTTTATCATCCCATTTTTAGAAAGATGATAATCTTCTGCATGTTGCATAATTAAACAATCTAAGTCTTTAGCTGAATTCATTATTCTGGACATTAAGCTAGTATTTTGAATAGTTTTAATTCCATCTGTGAAAGCAATTATTCCTTTTTTAGCTAACAAACCAAACTCAGTCATGTTAGTTCCTTCAATATTTTGTGTTAAAGAAGCACAAGGAAATATATTTATTTTAGATTTATCTCTTCCTCTTCTTTTTAAGAAATCTACAATTGAAACATTGTCTATTATTGGGTCTGTATTAGGCATTGTAACTACTGAAGTTACACCTCCTGATAGTGCAGCATTACTTAGAGTTCTAAAATTTTCTTTATATTCATAACCTGGCTCACCTACAAACACTCTCATATCTACAAGTCCAGGAAAGATATATTTACCATTCAAATCTATAGGCTTTTCTCTTGTAGGTAAATTATTGGAATTTACCTTTTTTCCTATAGCCTCAATTTTTCCATCTTCTGATATTATTAAACCCCCATTTTCATTTAATGAGTTTAATGGGTCTATAATATTTGCATTTATAAAATATTGTTTTTTCATTTATTCACAAAATATTTTTAAACAAGCCATTCTTACCGCCACACCAAGTTCAACCTGTTCTTTGATTACACTTTTATTAATATCATCAGCAAGTCTTGTATCGATTTCTATTCCTCTGTTCATAGGACCAGGATGCATAATAATTGCATCTGATTTCGCGTGATCAAGTTTATCTGGTGTTAAACCGTAATATTCATAGTACTCTCTATTTGATGAAAGAAATGAACTTGTCATTCTTTCATTTTGAAGTCTTAACATCATTACTATATCACAATCTTTAAGACCTTTTTTCATATCAGTAAAAGTATTGACTCCAAATCTTTCGATTTCTTTTGGCATTAAATTTGTTGGTGCAACAATATTTACTTCGGCACCTAACATCGTTAATAAATAAATATTTGATCTTGCAACTCTTGAATGAAGAATATCTCCGCAAATTGCAATTTTTAATCCTTGAATTTTTTTCTTTCTATTAATTATTGTTAATGCATCTAATAAGGCTTGAGTAGGGTGCTCTCTTCGACCATCGCCAGCATTTAGCACTGCGCAATTAACTTTTTGAGATAATAAGTTACATGCCCCAGAGTCTTGATGCCTAATTACAATTATATCAGGGTGCATTGCATTTAACGTCATTGCTGTATCAATTAAAGTTTCTCCTTTTTTGATAGCAGAGTTTCCCATATTCATTGACATAACATCAGCCCCCAAACGTTTACC
>CABXRX010000007.1 GCA_902514745.1 uncultured Pelagibacteraceae bacterium
GTTAATTGCCAACCAGCTGGAGAATATTTAATGGAAAGTTTCTATAGAGCGGGAGGTATACCCGCAGTAATGAAAGAATTAATAAAAAATAAAAAAATTCACACTAATATTATGACAGTTACAGGGAAGACTGTTGGTCAAAATTTAAAAAGAAAAATAGATGTAGATACCAAGGTAATAAAAACTTTCAAAAATAGTTTAGAGGATAATGCGGGCTTCTTAGTTATGAAAAGTAATTTTTTTTCATCTGCTATTATGAAAACATCAGTTATAAGCAAAGAGTTTAGAGATAGATATCTATCTGATCCAAAAAATCTGAATGTATTCAATGGTAAAGCAGCTGTATTTGAAGGACCAGAAGATTATCATAAAAGAATAAACGATAAAAAATTAAAGATTGATGAAAATTCTATTCTAATTATTAGGGGTTGTGGACCAGTTGGTTATCCTGGGTCTGCAGAAGTAGTTAATATGCAGCCACCTGACAGTTTATTAAAAAAAGGGATTACACATTTACCAACTCTTGGAGATGGAAGACAAAGCGGAACCTCTGAAAGTCCATCAATTCTTCATGTTTCACCAGAGTCTGCTGTAGGTGGTGACTTAGGAATTGTAAAAACTGGAGATAAAATGAAAATTGATTTAAATAAAAGAAGAGTAGATTTATTGATTTCTCAATCAGAGTTTAAGAAAAGAAGAAAAAATAAAAAATTATTCAAAGCAAATAATCAAACACCATGGCAAGAAATTTTTAGAGATACGGTAGGTCAGCTTGAAGATGGAGCGTGTATTAATTCACGTGGAAATTATTTAGATGTTTCTAATAAAAAAGGTCTTCCCAGAAATTCTCATTAAAATGAAACCAAAAATATTAGTTACAAGAAAATTATCAGACGGTGCAGAAGAGAAATTAAAGAAAAATTTTGATGTAACCCTTAATTTAAAAGATGAACCAATTCCAAATAATGAACTTGTTAAAATGGCCAATGAGTACGATGGATTTATTTCAACAGGGTTTGATAAAATTGGAGAAGATTTTTTTAAAGATTTAAATGGTAAATTAAAGATTATTGCTCAAGTTGGAGTGGGCTACGACAACATCTCAGTAAAATCTGCCGAAAATAAAAAAATTAAAGTTACCAATACACCAAATGTGTTAAACGAAGCTGTAGCTGAAACAACTATTCTTTTAATATTAGCTGCATCAAGAAGAATAGGTGAAGCTTATAATCTTGTACGATCGGGAAAGTGGAAAGACCAAAAACCTGATCTAACTAAATTTATGATTGGTAATTCTGTTACAGGAAAAACACTTGGTATAATTGGTATGGGTAGAATTGGGAGAATGGCTGCAAAATGTGCAAAAGCTTTTGGTATGAAAATAATTTATTATAATAGAAATAAACTTTCAGAAGATCTTGAGGATGGAGCAAAATATTTCTCTGATATTAAATCAATGATGCCTGAATGTGATTTTGTAAGTATTCATACCCCTGCTACCGCAGAAACAAAACATATTTTAAATGCTACCACTATTGGGTTGTTACCTAATCATGCTGTAGTTATCAATACTTCAAGAGGGTCAACAATTGATGATGATGCATTAATAGAAGCACTTCAAAATAATAAAATTTATGCAGCAGGTTTAGATGTATTTAATAATGAACCAAATTTGGATGAGAGGTATATGAAGTTAGATAATTGTTTCGTATTACCACATGTTGGAAGTGCAACTCATGAAACTCGGTTGGCAATGAGCATGATGGCCGTTGATAACATATGTAACTATTTTGAGAAAAAACCTTTAATCTCAGAAGTAGTTTAATACAACTTAAAGTTGTTTATTTAGTAAATATATATAATCTCTATACATAATTATTTCCTTTTGTTTGTATTTAAAATTCATTTATGTTTAATTTATAAAAAAAACATAAACGAGAGGAAGATAATGTTTAAACTAATAACAAAAACTATAGCTACAGTAGCTATTGTTTCAGTTGCTTTATTTGGCTCTGCAAATGCAAAGACATTAAAAATTGAAACTCACTTTACTGCAAGCTCACCAAATGGTGAAGTTGCAGCTCAATTCGCTAAAAACGTTGAAATGTTTTCTGGCGGAAGCTTAAAAGTAGAAATGTTCTATTCATCATCAGTAACAGGTAAATCTGCTGAGGTATTTAACTCTGCACAAACTGGAATTATTGACTGTGATATGACTGGTGCTGGTTACCAAACTGGTAAAAATGCAGCATTCCAATTCGCAGGTGATGTAATGGGTGGATACGATAACCCTTATCAACAATACGACTTCTTAAAGTTCCCAGGAGCTCAAGATGCTGTTGATGCACTTTACAATAAATATGGAATGACTTTAATTGGTTGGTGGATACCAGGACATGAGTCTTTAATATCTAGTAAACCAATTCCAGATGTACCTTCAATTAAAGACTTTAAATTTAGATCACCTCCAGGAATGGAAAGTATGATCTTTAGCGCTTTAGGTGCTAAACCAATCGTAATGGATTTTGGTGAAGTTCCAACTGCTTTACAAACTGGTTTAATTGACGGTGCTGACTATTCTAGTTTAGCAACTAACTACGCAGGTGGACACTATGAAAAAAACAGATATGCTACATATCCTGGTTTTCACTCTATGCCAGCTGACCACTTAGCTTGCAATACTAAAGTTTGGAAAAAGCTAAAACCTCATGAAAGAGGAGCAATGAAAGCAGGAATAGAAATTGCTGGAAGAACTATCACTAGCTTAGTTGAGAGAAAAAACGCAGAAGCAGTAAAAGCTTTACTTGCTGATGGTGTTACTCTTCATGACTGGTCTAGAGAAGATAGACTTAAGTTCAGAAATGCTGCTCTTAATGCATGGCAGGAATGGAAAAAGAAATCTCCTGAAGCTGCCGCTCTTATAGATATACACACAGCTTACATGAAAGCTAACGGTATCCTATAATAAAAGCACATAATAAAATCTTGAGGGGCCTGAAAAGGCCCTTCTTTTTAATTTAAAATTTTTATCCTATGCTTGATAAATCATTGCAAGAACAAACAGAAAAAGTTGCAAATAAAGATGATTTTCCAATCAATTGGATTGATAGAGTTTCTCTTTTTTTAAGCCACACAATTAAATATTTAATCCCCGTAATAGTATTTGTAATGATGTATGAAATTTTTATGAGATATATCATGGAAAAACCAACAATGTGGGTGAATGAATTATGTCTATGGTTGGCTGGAATTTGTTATTTAGTAGGTGGAGTATATGCAACAAGATTAAGAAGCCATATTAGAATTGTATTATTATATGATTGGGTCAGTAGACCGACACAAAGAATCTTTGATCTAATAAGTACTATTATTATTGTTCTTTTTGCAGCAGCTGTAATTTATGGTGGTATGGAAGATGCGTACAGATCATTTATAAATTGGGAGAGATTTGCAACTTTTTGGGATCCACCTATTCCTGCTACTATGAAGCCACTTACCCTTATATGTGTATTTCTTATTGCAGTTCAATCTGTAAACAACTTAATTATTGATTGGAGAAATCCAAAAGAAAAACAATACGATCCTTCAAAAGATTTAAAATAAATGGAAATTGAAATAGGAACACTCTCGATAATACTAATAGTTGGATTATTAGCTCTTATATCCATAGGTGTTCCAATGGGTTTTGCTTCAGGTTTTATGGGGGCAGTGCTAGTATTTCTCTACATTGGTGAGCATGCGTTAGGTATTTTACTTTCAAGATATTACTCTCTTGTTGTTACCTATTCTTTTTTATCGGTACCATTATTTATATTTATGGCCTCCTTACTTGAACGCTCTAATATTGCGAGAGATTTATATGATGCTTTAAATGCATGGTTAAGAAAAACTAGAGGTGGAGTAGGTGTTGTAACTGCGATCATGGCAACAATCATGGCTGCTATGAGTGGAATTATTGGGGGTGAAATTGTTTTATTAGGATTAATTGCACTTCCTCAGATGTTAAGACTTAAATATGATCAGGATATGTCTATTGGTATTATTTGTGCATCTGGTTCTTTGGGTACAATGATACCTCCGTCTATTGTTTTGATTATTTATGGATTAACAACTGAAACTTCAATAACAATGTTGTTCCAAGAAGCAATTGTGCCTGGTTTAATGATTTCAGCTTTAATCATTACTTACATTCTCATTCGAACAAGATTACAACCACACCTAGCGCCATTGAGTGAAGAACCACCATTAACTTTGAAAGAAAAAATTTCATATCTTCCAGGTCTATTACCACCTATTGGAATAGTAATAATTGTTTTAGGTTCAATATATTCTGGAATAACAGGTATCACTGAAGCTGCAGGAATGGGTGTTGTTGCAACATTAATTATAATTTTTGCTAGAAAAGAATTATCATGGTTTTTATTTAAGGATGCATTAACGAGAACATTTAAAGCATCAGGTACTATTTTAACAATTACTTTTGGTGCAACGGTTTTAGCTGGAGCTTATTCACTTGCAGGTGGCCCAAAATATGTAGCTGAGACGATATTAGCTTACGATTTGAAACCAATGTATTTAATTTTTATGATGCAATTAATGTTCTTGGTGATGGGAGCATTCATGGATTGGGTTGGAATAGTATTGTTGGCAATGCCAGTATTTTTACCAATAGTACTAGCTCTTGGATTTGATCCAATTTGGTTTGGAATATTATTCTGTGTAAATATGCAAGTTTCATTTTTAAGCCCACCATTTGGTCCCGCCGCCTTTTATTTAAAGTCAGTAGCTCCTCCTCATATATCTTTAACAGACATTTTTAGAGGATTTGCTCCATTTATAGTAATTCAGCTAATTGTATTAGCGTGTGTTATGTTTTTTCCAGAGATGATGACACAAAACTTTCACGAATTTGTTCCCAAAAAATAAATGAGTAAAAAAATTGGTTTTATTGGCATAGGCTTAATGGGTTTGCCTATGGCAAAAAACATATTGAAATCTGGATATAAAGTTACAGCATTTAATAGATCTCAAAATAAAGCTGAAGCATTAAAAAAGTTTGGGGCAGAAATCACAACTTCAATTGATAATGCTGTCAAAGATAATGATGTTGTAATTACTATGCTTACTGATGATGTCGCAGTTAATGAAGTGATGAATAGCTCTAATTTTTTAGAAAATTTAAAATCAGGTACAACAGTTATTGATATGAGCTCAGTTAAACCAACCACAGCAACTACACATGGAGAACAATTAAAATCTAAAAATATTAATTATTTAGATGCACCTGTCTCAGGTGGTACTATCGGAGCAGAAGAGGCTTCATTAGCTATAATGGTTGGAGGTGAACAAAAGGTTTATGATGAAGCTGAAAATGTTTTAAAAACAATGGGTAACCCTACATTGGTAGGACCATTAGGAAGTGGGCAAGTTTCAAAATTGTCAAATCAAATTATTGTTGGATTAACGATAGGAGCAGTAGCAGAGGCAATAACCTTATGTGAAAAAGCTGGAGCAAATCCAAATAAAATGATCAAAGCTTTATCAGGAGGTTGGGCAGATAGTAAAATTCTTCAGACACATGGAAAAAGAATGATTGATAAAGATTTTACTCCAAAAGGCCGAACATCTGTTCATTTAAAAGATATGAATAATATTTTAGAATGTGCAAATAGTTACAATACTCATTTACCTATTTCAAATTTAGTTAAAGAAATGTATAAAACTCTTGTTGAAAATGGACATGGAGAAACGGATCATAGCTCTTTGTACAAAGAAATTGAAAGGATAAATAAAAAATGAGCGGAAGATTAGAAGGTAAAAAAATCATTGTAACTGCTGCTGGTCAAGGAATTGGAAAAGCTACAGCAATTGCTTTCCATAATGAGGGAGCTCATGTTATAGCCACAGACCTAAATGATAAAACTTTAGCTGATTTAAATAAAGAATATCCTGATATCAAAGTTAAAACACTAGACTCAACGAATAACAATGCAATATTAGAGTTTGTAAAAACTCTGGATAAAGTTGATGTACTATTTAATGCAGTAGGTTTTGTTCATCATGGAACTATACTTGATTGTGAAGAAAAAGACTGGGATTTTTCTTTTGATGTAAATATTAAATCTATGTATTTCATGTGTAAGGCAATCTTACCTTTAATGGTTAAACAAAATGGTGGTAGTATAATTAATATTTCTTCGATAGCTTCAAGTTTAAAGGGATTACCTAATAGATTTGTTTATGGCGCATCAAAAGCTGCAATTATCGGCTTAACAAAATCAATTGCTTCTGATTTTGTAAAACAAAATATAAGATGTAATTCTATTGCACCGGGTACAGTTTTTTCACCATCTTGGCAAGACAGAGTAAATCAAAGCCCAGATCCAGTACAGGCAAAAAAAGATTTTATAGCAAGACAACCTATGGGAAGATTAGGCACTGCTGAAGAAATAGCAGCTATGGCAATTTATTTAGCAGGAGATGAATCTACATTTACAACAGGAAATACTTTTTCAGTTGATGGTGGAATGACAATTTAATTAATTAAAAAAAAAGGAGATATATGAAATTATTAAGAGTTGGACCAAGAGGAAATGAAAAACCCGCAGCATTAGATAAAGAGAGTAAAATTAGAGATATTAGTTCATTAATTACTGACTTAAACCCTGATAATATTAATTTTGAGACTCTATCAAAATTAGAAGGAGCTGATTTATCGGCACTTCCTGAATTATCTTCAAGTGAAAGAATTGGTTCTTGCATTACAAAACCAGGTAAATTTGTTGCAATAGGTTTAAATTATTCTGATCATGCAGCTGAAACTGGAGCAGAGGTACCATCTGAGCCAATTATGTTTATGAAAGCCACGAGCTGTATAGTAGGACCCAATGATGATGTTGAAATTGTTTCTGGATCAAAAAAATTAGATTGGGAAGTTGAACTTGGAATTATAATTGGAAAAGAAACAAAACATATTTCTGAAAGTGAGTCACAAGATCATATCTTAGGATATTGTTTGGTAAACGATGTTAGTGAAAGAGAATGGCAAATTGAAAAAATGGGTCAGTGGGTTAAAGGAAAATCTCATGACACTTATGGCCCTATAGGACCATACTTAGTTACCAAAGATGAAATTGCAGATATTAACAATCTAAAAATGAGTTTAGATGTAAATGGTACGAGAATGCAGACAGGAAATACCAGCACAATGATCTTTAATGTTGATGTAATAGTTTCTTATGTAAGTAAATTTATGTCACTACAACCTGGTGACATAATTACTACTGGCACACCTCCAGGAGTAGGAATGGGAATGAAACCTCAACAGTTTTTAAAAGCTGGTGATACAATGAAATTATCTATCGAAAACTTAGGAGAGCAAAACTCTAAAGTGGTTGCTCTATAAATTATTGTGAAAATAACTTCTATTAAAAGTCATGTGCTTAGATATGAGTTAGAGAAAGAACTAGGTTATTCGCAACAATACTATAAACACCGTACCGCCCATTTGGTTGAAGTTAAAACTGACGAAGGTATTACAGGATGGGGTGAATGCTTTGGTCCTGGCAATATTGCATTAGCCAATAAATTTATTGTTGAAAAAGTTATTCAACCATTAATCATTGGAGAGGATCCATTAAATAAAGAGTATATTTGGCATAAAGTTTACAATCTTTTAAGAGACAGTGGACAAAAAGGAATGCCAATCCAAGCATTATCAGGTGTTGATATTGCGCTATGGGATATTTTAGGTAAAAAAACAAAATCTCCTCTTTATCAATTAGTAGGTGGCAAATGTAATGATCAAGTTCCAGTTTATGGTTATGGAATGATGTTGCAGAAAAAATCTTTGACAGAATTGATTGAATTATTCAAAGAGGAAGCAAAGCAAATAAAATCTAAAAACTTTAAAGCAATGAAAATGAAAATTGGGTTAGGACCAAAAGACGATCTTAACCTAGTTAGAGCTGTAAGAGATGTTATAGGGAATGATTTTAAATTAATGGTAGATGCAAATCATGCATATAATTTGAATGATGCGTTGTATGTTGGAAGGGGCTTAGATGAACTGGATATATTTTGGTTTGAAGAACCTGTGGCACCTGAAGATTATGATGGTTACAAAGAATTAAAGCAAAAAATTGATACTAATATAGCAGGAGGCGAAGCTGAATTTACAAAATATGGATGGAATGAGTTAATTAAAAACAAATGTATTGATATAGCTCAACCAGAAGTTTGTGGATTAGGTGGAATTACTGAGTATTTAAAAGTTTCAGCATTAGCGCAAACTAATTTTGTTCCAGTTATTAATCACGTGTGGGGATCTGCTGTAAGTATAGCAACTAACCTACATTTGTTAACTGCTCAACCTGATATGCCTGGTGGCTTATTTCCTTCAAAATCAATGCTTGAGTTCGATACAACAGAAAAAAATATATTTATTACAGATCTACCGAAAGAAAATTTTTCAATTCTAGATGAAGTTAAGCAAAATAACGGATTTGCTTCTGTATCAGATAATCCTGGAATAGGAATTACTCCTGACTTAGATTTCATTAAGGAATTTGAAGTCAATGAGTAAGATAAAAACAACTGAGCCAAAAGTACTTTGGAAATTAAAATGTAAACTTGGTGAAGGAACTCTTTGGGTTAAGGAGCATAACTCAATTTATTTTGTAGACATTAAAAAAAAATGCTTCTTTTCTTTAAATGTTAAGAATAACAAAAAGAAAAAATATAAAGTTAATAAGGAAATAGGTTTTTTAGCCCATATTAAAAACAATATTTTTATCTTAGGTCTTCAAGGAGAGTTAAGAATTCAAAATATAAAGACAAAAAAAATTATTAAAAGGATTTTAATTGAACAAGATATTAAATTAAACCGAATTAATGATGGTAAAACTGACCCAAAAGCAAATTTGTGGTTTGGAACTATGGATAATTTAGAGAGAAAAATTGAGAAAGGTTCGCTCTATAAATTAGATAAGAATTTAAATTTAACTAAAGTTGATAAAAATTATAGAATTACAAATGGTCCAGCTTTTATAAATGAAAACAATTTTTATCACACCGATAGTTCAAAAAAAATAATCTATAAAATTAAGATAAATAAAAAAGATAAAATTATCAGTAAAAAGATATTTAAGAAATTTTCTAAAAAAGATGGGTCTCCTGATGGGATGACCTTAGATAAGAATAAAAATATTTGGGTCGCTCATTTTCATGGAGCCTGTGTTTCTGTTTTTAATAAAAATGCTAAATTAATTCATAAAATTAATTTACCCGCACAAAACATAACTAATTGTACTTTTGGAGGACAAAATAATAATGAGCTTTTTATTACATCTGCTACAAAAGGTATGAATAGAGCTGATTTGCAAAAATTTAAATATTCTGGCTCCTTATTTAGTGTAAAATCAAATATAAGAGGAATACAGCAAAAAAAATTTAATTTGAAAGATGCAAAAAAGAGATCTTTATTATGAAAGGATTCCCACTAAGCTTCTAAGAGAAGATGTTAGATATTTGGGAAGTATTCTTGGAAAAGTAATCAAAGAACAAGAAGGAGAAAAATTTTTTAATTTAGTTGAAAAAGTTAGAAAACTGTCAAAGGTAAATAAACTTAATTATGGTAATCACTCTTACGGAAAAATAATTAGAACTATTAATAAACTTAATCCAAATCACACATTTAAGTTAACAAGGGCTTTCACTCACTTTATGAATTTTATAAATTTAGCTGAGTCTATAGATGCATCTAGAAAATTGAATGAATATGAAAATAGTAAGAAGAAAATTCACAATAAAAATATTTTTATTGAAGAAATATTTGAAGATCTTTTTAATGATAAAAGACTTTCAGAAAACAAAATCTATAATCTTGCAAAAAATCTTAATATAGGAGTTGTTTTAACTGCTCATCCAACAGAAGTGAAAAGAAGAACTTTAATTCAAAAATATCATAAAATTACCGAAATACTTGAGGAGAGAGATCTTTTAAAAAATTATCCATCTAAAATAAAGATATTAGATAAAAAATTATATGACGAGCTTACGATCATTTGGAATACAGACGATCTTAAAAGATCCAAACCTTCACCATTTGACGAAGCAAGATGGGGTTTAGCAATAATCGAAGATAGTTTGTGGGAAACTATTCCAAAAGTATACAGAAGATTAAATTCAATATTTGTTCAGAATATCAACAAAGGTTTACCTAAAAATTTTAATCCAATCGAATTTGGTTCATGGATGGGTGGAGACAGAGATGGTAATCCAAATGTAACTGCTGAAGTTACTAAACAAGTTATTTTACTATCAAGATGGGAAGCAGCTAAACTCTATGAAAAAAATCTTACAAAGATAATTAGATCTTATTCAATGGAAAAATGTTCAAATAAAATTTTGAGAAAAGTTGGTAAAACGCATGAACCCTATAGAGTTTTTTTAAGACCTTTGAGAGATAAAATGCGATTAACTCATAGATCTATTGAACAGCATTTAATCAAAAATAAACCCTTAGATGAAAAAAAATTATTAAGTTCAAAAGAAGATATACTGAGACCTCTAAGAGTAGTCAGGGAGTCTTTAGAGCAAAATCAAAATGAAAATTTAGCAAGTAGTGAACTTCTTGATCTAATGAGAAGAGCAAAATGTTTTGGTATTAATTTGGCTAGATTGGATATTAGACAAGAGTCCTCTAGGCATTCTCAGCTAATTGCTGAACTAGTTAGTAAAAAATTTAAAAAAAATTATTTGAAATTTAATGAGGAAGAAAAAATAGATTTTTTAAGATCAGCAATAAAATCAAAGAAAAATATTATTAATAATTTTATTTTCAGAAATAAAGAAAACAAAGAAGTTTGGTCAACTTTTAAAGTGCTTTCTAAAGAACCATCAGAGTGCTTAGGTGCATATGTAATTTCTATGACAACATCAGCTTCTGATATTCTATCTATTTCTTTTTTACAAAAAGAGGCAAAAATTAAAGATAAGTTAAGAGTTGTTCCACTTTTTGAAACTTTAGAGGATCTGATAAATGCTGAATCAATAATGAAAAATTTATTTTCTAAAAGTTGGTATAGAAAATTGATTAGTAATAAACAAGAAGTAATGATTGGTTATTCAGACTCCAGTAAAGATGCTGGTAAAATTTGTGCTAGCTGGCACCAATATAAAGCTCAAGAAGAAATAGTTAAATTAGCAAAAAAGTATAAAATAGAAGTAACATTTTTTCATGGCAGGGGAGGATCTGCAGGTAGAGGAGGAGGACCTATACAAGCAACTTTAAGATCTCAACCACCAAATTCTGTTAATGGAAAGATAAGAATTACTGATCAAGGTGAAGTTATTCAGCAAAAATATGGCTATGAGCCCTTAGCGAAATATAACTTGTGCAGTTATATTGGTGCAGTGGCTGAAGCAACTCTTAATCCACCACCAAAGCCTAAGAATGATTGGAGATCTCTCATAGAAAAAATGTCTGATATATCAAAAAGTTCGTATAGAAAAAATATAAACCAAAGTACAGAATTTATAAAATATTTTAAAACAGTTACACCTCACAAAGCACTTGGAAAACTATCTATTGGATCAAGACCATCAAAAAGAAAAAATGTAGATAATATTAAAAGTTTAAGAGCTATCCCATGGGTTTTTGCATGGACGCAAATAAGACTTATGTTGCCAGCTTGGTTAGGTAGCGCTGAAGCTTTAAGATATTCTAACATAAAAAAATTCAGAAAAACTCTTTATGATATGGAAAAAAATTGGCCTTTCTTTAATTCAATGCTTGATATGTTAGATATGGTTATTTCAAAAGCAGATCCTGATATTTCTAAAATTTATGAAGAATATTTAGCTGATGATGAATTAAAAAGAGTTGGTAAAAAACTTAGATTTCAATTTGATGTAATAAAAAAACTTAATAAAAAAATTACTCCAAAAGAAATAATTAAGTTAAGAAAACAATTCAGAACTTCGGTAATTGTAAGAAATATTTATTCAGAAATTCTTAATATCATTCAACCGATTGTAATTAGTAAACTTAAAAAAAGTAAATCTAAAAAAGATAAAAAATATTTAAACGACTCATTGATGACCTCAATTGCAGGTATTTCTGCCGCTATGAAAAATACAGGCTAAATGATTGAATTTTTAATTGCTTTTGGAGCGGGGCTAATAAGTTTTTTATCTCCATGTGTTTTACCTTTAATACCAGGATATATTTCATTTATTTCAGGTCAGTCTCTTCAAGATCTTTTAAATTCTAAAAAAATAAATTTTTTACCATTGATTTTATTTTGTCTTGGTTTCTCAACTGTATTTATTATCTTAGGAGCTTCAGCATCTTTTTTAGGTCAAATATTTTTACAAAATTCAGAAGTTTTAAGAATCATTGCTGGTATTGTGATAATAATTTTTTCATTACAGTTAGTTGGTTTGATTAATATAAGCCAATTGAACTTAGAAAAAAGATTTACAGCAAAAAAATCACAAAACATTTTTTTCCCGTATATATTAGGTTTGGCTTTTGGATTTGGTTGGACACCTTGTATTGGTCCAATTTTAGGTTCAATTTTAGCACTAGCATCAATTGAAGAAACATTGTCTAGGGCAATTTTATTATTAAGTTTTTATTCCCTAGGTTTGGCTATTCCTTTTATTTTATCAGGATATTTAATTCAAAAATTTTTATTATTTTCGAAAAATTTTAAAAAAAACATAAATCTTATATCTAAGATTGGTGGAATCATTCTTTTAATTACTGGTATTTTAATTTTGACTAACCAATTACAAGCTATAGGTTTTTATATAATTAAAATTTTTCCTTTTATGCAAAATTTCGGTTAAAAGTAATTAATGAAAATTTATCAAATAGATTCAAGCGCTAGAAAAAAAGGCTCAACTTCTCGAGCATTAGCCAAAAAAGTATTAGATAAAATCAAAAAACCAGGCGATGAAGTTATTTATAGAGATTTAGATGATGAAATGCTTTTTGTGAGTGGTTTGACAGAGTCAGGAATGAAAATTGAAGAAAAAGATCAAACTGAAGATCATAAAAAAATGTTCAAATTATCTGATCAACTTGTTAACGAACTAAAAGAGAGTGATGTTATAATAATTTCAGCACCAATATATAATTATGGCCCTCCCGCGACTCTTAAAGCATGGTCTGATTTAGCTGCTAGAGTTGGTGAGACGTTTAGATTTAAACCTGACGGAAGAAGAGAAGGTTTACTAAAAAATAAACGTGCTTATTTAGTTATTACCTCAGGAGGAACAAAATTAAATAGTAAAGAAGATTTTTTGACACCTTGGTTAAAGTTTATATTGAATTTTTTTGGTATTAAAAAAGTTGATGTAGTTAGTGCTGATCAAATGGCTCTTGACTATGAAAAATCAATAAAAGATGCCGAGGAACAAATTCATAATTTGGCCTAAAAAAATACATATTATTTCTGCATTTGTCTAATTAATTTTAATTTGTTAACATATCTTATGAAAATAATTCTTTTAATAATTTTAAGCTTGTTTTTTTTTACAAATAGTAATGCAGCATGTGATGATCCTTTGACTGAAGGAGTTGATTATTCTAATTGTAGATTTTCAGACGCACAAGACTTACAAGGAAGCTATCTTCCAAATTCTAATTTATCTTTCGCTAGTTTTATTCAGGTAAATTTTGATAAAAGTATAATGATGAATTCAAATTTATCATTCGGAACATTTCCAGAGTCAACTTTTGTAAGAGCTAACCTGTATGAGACAGTTTCTATTGGAGCAAATTTTGAAAAAACTAATTTTACAGGCTCAAATTTAACTAGAGTTGATTTTATGGGAGCTACGTTAATAGAGGCAAATTTTCAAAATGCAAACCTAATGGAAGCAAATTTTACTTCATCTAATATTACTAATGCTAATTTTGATGGCGCTAATTTAATTGGTGCGACATGGACTGGTGGTGAAACTTGCGGACCAAGTTCAATAGGCGTTTGTAATAAGTAAAAATGAACACATCTATCAAAACGGATGATGTGATATTTAATTTTTTTAAGCAAATATGTGATGAAAAAGATGATCAAAAATGTGTCGAGCTTGGAAAAGATTGGATAAAGGCAATGGAAACAAACTTATCAAGCATGGAAGAAAATCTTAATGGTGCTGATAAACTAAAACATCAAGATGATATTAAAAGTAATCGTGATCATTTAAATAAACTAAAAACTAAAAACTCTTCTGAGTGGCGAGAATATGCAACCCAATGCATGATTGAGATAATGAATCATAAAAGCCAACAATAATAAGTTCTTAAGAATGTGTTTTTATTATTAAATATTGAAACATTTAATCAAAAAAAAACTATCATTAAGTTTAAAAATATAATATCTATAAATCAAAGGGGTGTCTTAACAGACTGAGATTAGACCCTAAGAACCTGTCCGGTAATTCAGAAAGGGAGAATCATGGATAAAACATACTTAATAAGTCAATCAACTTCGTTATCACTAGTTATAGTTATAAGTTTAATATTTATAGCGTTAGGTCTTTATCATTCTAGAAATTTCAAAGGTATAAATAATTACCTTACGGCAAATAGAAATATAGGCTTATTTTCATTAACAACAAGTTTAGTTGCTTCAGCATTGGGAGCATGGATTTTATTTGGTCCGGCAGCTGCAGCTACGTGGGGTGGATTAGGAGCTGTAATAGGATATGCTCTTGGTACCGCTTTTCCCATGATCTTTTTAATTTTTTTAGGAAAAAAAATTAGAACTGAATTTCCGAATGGGTCATCTCTTATAGAGTTTATGAGAAAGAAATTTGGAAAAAGCTTATTTAAATTAATCTTGTTAATGACAATTTTTTATATGTTCATATTCTTGTGTGCAGAAGTTACGGCCGTAGCAGTATTAATAAATTATATATCGGGAACAGAACTTTGGATTACAGCATTAATAGTACTTTTTGCGACATTAACATATACATTGTATGGCGGTTTGCGTGCTTCAATTTTTACTGACAATATTCAAATGATTGTGATTAGTATACTTTTGTTGATTTCAATAACTCATATATTGTCTAATACGGGTGATACTTTTTCATTTGAATATATAGAACAAAAAAATCCCCAATTATTAAGCAGCTCATATGTTCCAAGTTATACTGCTGGTTTAACTTTTTTTATTGCTGTAGCAGCAACTAATCTATTTCATCAAGGGAATTGGCAACGAGTTTATGCTGCAAAAAACTATAAAACTCTCAAGCAAAGTTTATTAATTTCTTTTTTAATAATTATACCAATAGTTTTTTTTATGGGATTTACTGGAATGGTATCTTTTTCAATTGATCCTAGTCAAAGACCTGATTTAGGATTTTTTACATTATTATTGAAAGAACAAACACAAACTTTATCATTGCTGGTAATTACACTTGGATTATCATTAACAATTTCAACTGTTGATACTTTGGTTAACGCAATTTCAAGCTTATTTGTAGTTGATGGTAAAGCAACATTTAATCTGAATAAGAAGACTGATTATTTAAAGTTATCTAAATATTTCATTATCATTATATCTTTAGTTTCATTTTTTATTGCTTCTAAAGGTTTTGATATTTTATATTTATTCTTATTAGCAGATTTATTTTGTTGTGCATTTGTATATACAGTTTTCTATAGTTTTTATAATAAAGGTGTAAATGAGAAAACAGCTTATTTTTCAATAGTAATTGGTTTAATTGGTGGTTTTTTATTATTTCCATTTCCTGACTTTTCTAAAAGTTTACTTGTTGGAGTATTGATGTCTAAAGAGTTATTTTCTCCATTTGTTTTACAATCATTATTGTTTTTATCTTTCATGGTAGCGACTTTTCTGCCAGCGCTTATTCTTAAGATAAAAAAAAATTAATAATAAAATCAAATTAAGAGACCATTTTCGATGGTCTCTTAATGTCATTGAAATTCAGCAAATAATCTCTATATAAATAATGAACCCTCATGTCTAAAAATCAAATATCTATTAATAATTTATCAAAAATTTATAAAAACGGTTTTAATGCACTCAAGAGTATTAATTTAAATATTAAAAAGGGTGAAATTTTTGCCATGCTTGGACCCAATGGTGCAGGAAAAACTACTTTAATTAGTATAATTTGTGGAATTGTAAAAGCATCATCTGGGAATGTTTCAGTTGATGGATTTGATATCATTAGTGATTACAGAGAAACTAGATCAAGGATTGGTTTAGTTCCTCAGGAATTAACTTTAGAACAATTTGAGACAGTTTTTAATAATGTCTCTTATTCAAGAGGTTTATATGGTAAAAAACCTGACGCTAATCACATAGAAAAAATTTTAAAACAACTTAGTCTTTGGGATAAAAAAGATCAAAGATTAAGACAATTATCAGGAGGAATGAAACGAAGAGTGTTAATTGCAAAAGCATTATCCCATGAACCATCAATTTTGTTTTTAGATGAGCCTACTGCTGGCGTTGATGTAGAATTAAGGCAAGACATGTGGAAAATTGTTGAAGAATTAAGAGCTACAGGCGTTACAATAATCCTGACAACACATTACATTGAAGAAGCAGAAGCTATAGCCGATAGGGTGGGTGTTATTAACCAGGGTGAAATAATAGTTGTTGAAGAAACGAAAGAATTATTAAAAAAAATGGGACATAAAAAATTAACTGTAGAGCTTCAAGATGAAATTTCTAAAATTCCCCAAAATTTAGAAAAATATGGATTGGTCTTGGGAAATAATAAGATGTCTGTCGATTATACTTATAGCGTTCAAGGTGAACAAACTGGAATTACAAATTTACTGAAAGATTTAAAAGATGCCGGTTTAAAGTTAAAGGATTTAAAGACTGAGCAAAGTACTTTAGAGAAAATATTTGTTAGTTTGGTAAAGGAAAATAATGAAATTTAATTATTCTGCTTTTAAAGCAATTTATCTTCATGAAATGGACAGATTTCGAAGAACTTTAATGCAATCGTTACTTTCACCAGTTTTATCGACATCTCTTTATTTTATTGTATTTGGATCTGTTATTGGCGGGTATGTTGATATGATTGATGGTATTAGTTATGGTTCATACATAGTTCCAGGACTATTGATGTTAACATTATTAACTCAATCAATTACTAATACTTCTTTTGGAATATTTTTTCCTAAATTTAACGGTACAATTTATGAAATTTTAGCTGCACCAATTTCAACACTAGAAATAGTATTAGCTTTTGTAGGTGCTGGAGCAACTAAAACATTAATTGTTTCAATAGTGATTTTTACGACCGCAAATTTTTTTGTTGAAGTAGATGTTAAATATCCGCTTTTGGTGGTTTTTTTACTAATACTTGTTGCTTTTACTTTTGCATTGTTTGGTTTTTTAATAGGATTAATGAGCTCTGATTTTGAGCAAATGTCTATCATACCAACATTAATTATTACACCGATGGTATTTTTAGGAGGAAGTCTTTATTCATTAGATATGCTTCCATCTTTCTGGCAAACAGTCACATATTTTAATCCAGTAGTTTATTTAATTAACGGATTAAGGTTTGCTTTTTATGGTGTTTCTGACTTTAACATTTGGATAAGTATTAGCTCAATGGTAGCTTTTTTATTTATCTGTGTAGGAGCAGTTTCTGTACTATTAAAAAAGGGCTACAATATTAAATCTTAAGTACTTGCGATCTTTTTTTTAGGATCATAAAAAGGTTTTTCAACCACAACACAATCAAATTCACCTTCATTGGTAGATACTAAAAATTTATTTCCTAATTTAGACTGTTCAATAGAAACCATTGCTAGACCTATATTTTTTTTAAGTCTTGGTGAATAGACTGCAGACGTAACTTTCCCAATATTTTTATTATTTTTTTTTAGACTCCAAAAAGTTGTATTGGGTCCTTTTAAAGGTGTACAATTAATTTCAATACCAATTTGTTTTCTTTTTATTCCCTCATATTTAATTTTTTTTAATGCTTCTTTTCCAATAAAATTAATATTACTATCTAAGCTTACTAGACGATCCAATCCAAGTTCAAAAGGGTTTGTGTTAATATCTGCATCAGCATGATAAGAAAGCATTCCACCTTCGATTCTTCTAATAGAAGAAGTATGACCTGGTTGTAAACCAAAATCCTTTCCAGCTATCATTATTTTTTCATATAGTTTATTTCCCTTAGATCCTTCTCTTAGATATATTTCATAGCCAAGTTCACTTGACCAACCAGTTCTTGAAACAATCAAAGGTATACCATCTAAATTATATTCTCTAAGCCAGTAATATTTTAAATCTTTAATATCATCTCCAAAAAGTTTCTTCATTATTTCTCCTGATGTTGGTCCTTGAAGTTGTAATGGAGAAACATCTGGTTCTTTGATCTGAACATCTAAACCAGAATTAACAGCTACTCCTTGTGCCCATAAAAGGATATCACTGTCAGCAAGTGATAACCAAAAATGATTTTCAGCAAGTCTCAATAAAACTGGATCATTTAATATACCGCCCTCATTATTTGTAATTAAAACATATTTGCATTGACCAATAGCTAGTTTTGAGAGGTCTCTTGGTGTAAGTAATTGGGTAAATCTGTATGCATCAGGTCCTGTAATTTCAACTTGTCTTTCAACAGCAACATCACAAAGAATAGCTTTTTCAATTAAGTTCCAAAAATTTTGTTCAGGGTCACCAAAATCCCTTGGTATGTACATGTGATTATAAACAGAAAAGCCAGTTGCTCCCCATTTTACAGTTGAATCAAAGAAAGGAGATTTTCTAATTTGTGTTCCAAAACCAAAGTTTTTGTTACTCATTTTTGATCTTTATCAGTCCATTTTATTATGATCAAATTAAAAAATAGCCCGGTTAAGGGCTATCAAAAAAAATAAGAGGGAATCTATTTTTATTTAAAACTGTTCAGATTCAGTTGAACCTGCCATAGCTGTTGTTGAACTTTGTCCGCTACTAATAGTATTTGACACCGCATCAAAATAAGAAGTTCCAACTTCTCTTTGATGTTTAACACTAGTATAACCATCTTTTTCTCTAGAAAATTCTTGTTGTTGAATTCTAGAGTAAGCAGCCATGCCTTCTTTTTTATATTTTTCTGCAAGTTCAAATATAGCAATGTTTTGTGTGTGAAAACCAGCTAATGTAATAAATTGAAATTTATATCCCATTTTAGCAATTTCTTGTTGGAATGAAGCAATTTCTTCATCGCTCAAATGTTTTTTCCAATTAAAAGAAGGAGAACAATTGTATGCTAATAATTTACCTGGATATTTTTCATGTATTGCATCAGCAAACTTTTTAGCTTCTGCAAGATTTGGAGTTGCTGTTTCACACCAAATTAAATCAGCATAAGGTGCATAAGCAAGTCCTCTAGATATAGCTTGTTCAATACCATCCTTAACATAAAAGAAACCTTCAGGTGATCTTTCTCCAGTTAAAAATGGTTTATCATTTTCATCAAAATCATTTGTAATTAATTTTGCAGCATTTGCATCAGTTCTTGCTAAAATAATTAATGGCACTTCAGCAATATCTGCTGCCAATCTAGCTGATTTTAAGTTTTTAACCATTGTACCAGTTGGTACCAAAACTTTTCCACCCATGTGACCACACTTTTTCTCACTAGCTAATTGATCCTCAAAGTGAACTCCAGCAGCACCAGCTCTAATAAATTTTTTTGTTAATTCAAATACGTTTAATGGACCACCAAAACCTGCTTCACCATCCGCTATTATCGGCAACATGTAGTCAACAGCATCTTCTTTTTTCATATCACCATCTTGAATTTCCATATGTTGTATTTGATCAGCTCTTACTAAAGAATTATTCATTGTTTCAACTAACTTTGGAGCACTATCGTAAGGATATAAAGATTGATCTGGATACATTTCACCAGCAGTGTTTGCATCTGCAGCTACTTGCCATCCACTTAGATAGATCGCTCTTAGACCTGCTTTAGCGTGTTGTACAGCTTGGTTACCTGATAACGAACCAAGTGTATTTACATAAGCTTCAGTATTTAATAATTTCCAAAGCTTTTGAGATTGATTTTTACATAATGAATATTCAATTTTTATCGACCCTCTTAATCGTTCAACTTCTTCATCAGTATAGTCACGTTTTATTCCAGCAAATCTTTTTAGATCGTATGAGATATTTTCTGCACTCATTATTGTTTATCCTTCGATGTTAGTTATTTTTAGAAAATTGAATTAGTGAAAATGGATTAGCTATTATCGTCTAAAGACTTAATAAGATCATTCATTCCACTTGAACCCCAATCACAATGATCATCTCTCATGTAGATACCTCTACTGTTATGTTGATCAAAATCTTCTTTTTTAATGATTTGAGCTTCATTTTCTGTGTTTTTTAAATTTTTGTTCATAAAGAGCTTTTAATTTACAATATTTACAAAATCTATTAAAAACTGCTTATTTGCTTGTAAATTGAGTTAATTTTTTGTAAATTAAAATTTACAAAATTTACAAAAAACTGAAAATTTATGCAAATAAACAAGCAAATAGGTGAAAAAATTAAAATTTTTAGAAAAGAATTAGGTCTTAGAGCCAATAAGCTCTCAGAGCTTTTATCAATATCTCCAAGTTATTTAAATCTAATTGAAAACGGAAAAAGAAATATAGATGCAGATTTACTATTAAAAATTTGTCAAGAACTTAGAATAGAACTTTCCGATCTTAAAAATGATTCAAATGTTAATCTAGAAAACTCTAAAATTGCAATTTCAAAATTTGTTAAAGATAATAAATTTAAAAAACTAGATCTAAAAATTGGCCCAAAGATAAAAGCCTTTAGAAGACAATTAGGCATTCAAGCAAATAAATTTTCTGAAAAAGTTGGTATATCTCCAACTTATTTAAATTTAATAGAGGGTGGAAAAAGGAAAATTGATGGAGATCTTTTAATTAAGATTAGTAAAGAATTGAGAGTGGAATTATCTGATCTAACAAGCAAAAGTGATATAAATTTAGAAAATGATATATCAGAACTTTTAGATGACCAATTGTTTGAAGATTTAGACATTCTTGGTCCAGAAGTTAAGGATTTAGTTAGTACAAACCCTAAAATTGCTAGAGCTTTAATAAAATTAGGAGATAACTTTAAACAAAAAGATCATGAAATAGTAAACAAAGTTGAAAATATTTCTAGTAAAATTATTGATAGTAGAAAAACTTCTTTTCCAGGAGAGGTAATTTCAGATTTTTTACAAGAAAATAAAAATTATTTTCCAAAGTTAGAAAAGTTTGCAAATGATATTTTTGACAAAGTGCAAAAAAATAAAAGAACTAGATATATTGCTTTGTGTGATTATTTAAAAAAAAAGTATTCCATTACAGTTAAAGATATTATTCCAGAAGAAGGCAAACCATTTTCAAAAATTTATAACAAATCTACAAAAGAACTTCTATTAAGTGATTATAATTCTCTAGAAACTAAAAAATTACATGCTGCTGCACAAATTGCCCAAGAAGGAGCAATAGATATTATATCAGAATATTTATCAAAATTTAACTTTCCTTCCAATGAATCAAAAAGATTAACTCAGGTTGCACTATTAAATTATTGTGGTGCAGCAATTTTGATGCCGTATAAACTTTTTCATACGGAGTGTAAGAAATTAAAATATGATTTAGAACTTTTGCAAAATACTTTTGCAACTTCTTTTGAACAAGTTGCTCATAGAGTTACTTGTTTGCAAGATCCAGAGCTTCCAGGAATACCATTTCATATGTTAAGGACTGATATTGCTGGAAATATATCAAAAAGATTTTCTTTATCTGGAATTGAGATACCAAGATATGGAGGTGCATGCCCAAGATGGAATGTTTATTCTGCTTTCACAAGACCTGGGGTCATCCAAGCAGCTGTAAGTAAAATGACTAATGGTGAGAAGTATGTATGTATTGCAAGAACTGTTGAAAAGGGGGTAGGTAGATTTGGACAATCGAAAAGCATACTATCAATTGGACTTGGTTGTGAGGCTAAATATGCAAAGGAATTTGTTTATACTGAAAATCTAGATATTTCGGACAAAAAAACAGAAATACCCATAGGTGTTTCTTGTAGGACCTGTGATAGATTAGATTGTTCTCAGAGAGCGTTCCCACCTCTACATAAAAAATTTGATGTTGATATTAATACGAGAGGTGTATCTGTTTATGTTAACGATAATAATTAAAAAAAATAATAAATATGATTAAATTTATCATTCCAGCAATAATAGTTTTTTTAATTGTTGTTTTTTGGGAAAAAATTACTGGATATTTCCTAAAAAAATTTAATATTAGACTGAACTACATAGTTATTTGTTTAATTGTAGCTGTCATTGCTGTTATTCTACTACTTCTTAATTATTAAATTCATCAAAATAAATGGAAATAAATTTATTATTCTTTTTATCTGTAGTTCCAGCAATTGTGCTTTATGGTATAGCTAAATCAGGATTGGGTGGATCTATATCATTAATTTCAGTTCCTTTAATGACATTAGTGATGCCTTTAAGTCAAGCATTAGCAATTATATTGCCGATTTTAATATTTTCAGACATTGTTGCAGTATACAGATTTAGAAAAGATTTTGATTTAAGTACGTTAAAATTAATAGTTCCTTTTGCAGGGATTGGAATTTTTGTAGGATCTTTTACTTTTTCATATTTATCAGAAGATATATTAAAATTTATTGTCGGTATAATGGGATTTCTTTTTACCATTCATTATTTTTTCCTTAAAAAAAATAAAGAAGAAAAATCTAAAAAAAATATTCTTAAAGGTAGTGTATGTTCAACTATCGCAGGGTTTACAAGTTTTTGTGTGCATGCAGGTGGAACACCAACAAGTATTTATTTATTACCCCTAAGACTTAAAAAAGAAATATATGTTGGAACAAGAGTTATTTTTTTTACATTTGTTAATTTAATAAAACTTCCATTTTATATTCATTTATCAATGATGAATTTTCAAACATTTAAACAATCAATTATACTTTTGCCCTTAGCAATTATAGGAATATATATTGGCTACAGAATTCTAAAAATAATAAATGAAAAATTATTTTATAATATAATTTATATATTAATTTTATTTTCTAGCTCAAAATTAATTTTTGATTACTCAAGTAAATTTATGTGACAATTTTTTAATTTAATAAACATTAAATATAGATAATATTTTAATTTCATGATCAAAATTTTAGATAAAATATTTAAGCCTAGAATAAAAGCTCGGATAAGAAAAAATAAACAAATATTAAATAAAAATATCGATAATTTTTTTGGCTGGGTAAAAGGTGCGAAACTTGTTGAACTTAAAGAGTGTAATACAGATGAAGATCCAGTAAGACCTGAACTAGATAATGAATTTAGAACTGGATATGGCCGTAAAATTTATGGAGTTAAATATCAAGGAGAAATACATGCTGTTATGTGTTTTGCTTATACAAATATAATTCCAAAGACTGTCGAAGAACTTGAAAAATTAAGCACGGATGCTTTTTTACAAAGTGCGATGAGAGATCAAAGTGGAGGTCAAATAGCAATTGCTTATACAGTTTGGTCAAAGAAAAAAGGTGGTGGTAAGTTAATAGTTAAAGAAGTATTTAAAAAAATTAAAAAATCAAATCATTTAAATAGATTGGTTACACTTTCACCATTAACTGATATGGCAACAAAATTTCATACTAGAAATGGTGCTAAATTAGTTCAAAAAAATGAAAATACTCAAAATTTTGAATATAAAGTTATCTAAATTTATGAAATTTTTTAAATTAAAAATTCTAATACTTTGTACATTGATCTTTTTACCTTATTCTGCATCAATGGCATATGAAGAACCAAATTATGAAGTTATAAAAAAAAATGAAATTTATGAAATAAGAAAGTATTTTGATCGTTTAGCTGTAGAAACTATAGATACAGGGTCTGAAAATAATTTTAGAAAATTATTTAATTATATATCTGGAAGAAATGAGGATAATGAGAAAATCAAAATGACCACACCCGTTACTCAATTTGAAAAAGATGGTAATATGAGTATGCAATTTTATCTTCCTTCAAAATTTAATTCAAAAAATGCCCCAAAACCAACCAAAGAAAATGTTAAAATTGTAAATATTGAAGGAGGTTATTACGCTGTAATTAGATATTCAGGAAGAGCAAATGATAAAAATTTTTTTAAACATATAGACATTTTAGAACAAGAATTAAAATCTAATAACATTTTAACTTTAGGTCCTCCTATAAGAGCAACTTACGATAGCCCTTTTACATTGCCAATGAATAGAAGAAACGAAGTAATGTATAAAATTGAGTATTGATTCTAGTAACTAAATTGAATCTTCTTTAAATTATTTTTTATTAATTAATTCACTAATAAAATTTTCACCATAACCATCATCAACAGCTTTTTGGAAATAATTTTTATTATCTTCTGCAATTTTTTCAGCTTCAGGAAAATCTTTTAACAAATCTTGAATATAAGTTAAATCTTTGACAGAATTAGTCGCTGTAAATTTAAATCCTGTAAAATCACCTTTTAAAAGAGAGTCAAAAATTCTATTAAGAGCAGCTGAATTTCCAGAACCAAGTTTAGCAACATCAAACAACTTTTGTAAATCCAAGTTAAATTCTTTAGCTGCTTTTGCCATATGATTAATTAATGCAGCATTCCCTAATGATAAAAAATTGTTTAATAGCTTTGATTTTGCTCCCATTCCAACTGGCCCAAAATGAAAATAATTTTTACAAAATAATTTTAAAATAGGTTCGGCTAATTTAAAATTATCATTAGTTGCTCCAACTATACCTCCCAAAACTCCCTCTTCCGCTTGAACCGGTCCGCCCATTACAGGACATTCAATGTACTTAATTTTATTAGATTGATAAATTTTTTCTGTTTCAATTGATCCAGTTTTATTGTGGGTTGTGATATCAATTATTAAGGTTTTTTCATCTAAAATTTTATTGAGTTTTAAAGCAATTTCTTTAGCGATAGGTGTATTAGTTACGCACTTGACTAAAACATTTAATTTTTTTTCTTGAAATTCTTCAAAAATTTTTACTTCTAATGCGCCTTCACCTACAATTTTTTCTATCGGTTTTCTATTTTTGTTAGCAATTACAAATAAGTTGTTACCTTTATTTAAAATATTTTTAGCTATTCCATAGCCCATGTATCCAACACCAACAAAACCAATATTGTTCATAATATAAAGTTTACATGATAATTGTATATCTATAAAGTTTATTTATAGAATATTAGTTAACTATTATTAAAAAAAATAACTAGATATTAAATTTTCTTTTTAAATGTCTTAGCTTACCTTCAGTACTATCATAATCAATATAGCATCCTTGCAAAAATCTATTTCCTTCTTTCACTTCATACGAAGTTCTTCCGTGAAGTAATCTATAATTATCCATCATCATTAAATCTTTTGGAACAAGCTTAAACTCAATTCTGTATTTTTCTGAATTGTACATCTTAGATAATTTTTTACGAGCTTTATAATATAGATCAAGTTTATCTTTACCTAACATTGGCACATAATCTAATCTTGGACTAAATCTTACTTGTTTAAAAGTTTCATCATCATGTAGTTTAATTAACTCTGACCAGTCCTCTAAAACCACCTCTTTATCAATAAATTTAAATCTTACTTTTACTTCAGTTAAAATTTTATAAAAATCAGGATTTTCTTTTTTTAAATCCTCTGTTACTGTAAAGCCATCTACTAACGTAGATAATCCTCCCTTAACTTCACTTTCAATACAATGAAGTAATTGTATGCATGGAACAGGGTTTCGGTAAGGATTATCTGTATGAGGTGATAACTCTAAAGATGTGTATGCAAGATCATTTGGATCTGGTTTTGACTTAACATCAAAATATTCACCAAAATTTGTTCTTCTGACACTTCCTATTGAATTTGCAAATTTTACAATAAAATTATTATCTGTTGGAATATTTTTAATTATTACAAAACCATATTTATAGAAAGAAATAAGTAAATTATACATTTCCTTACTATCAAAAAAGTTTTCTTGGTACTCAAAATTCTTTATATTTTCTAAAGTAGAGTCCCATTTAATTTTAGGAATAGATTTTAATATCGTATCATCATTAGAAAACTCTAAAGTAAGTTTATCAATATCTAATTTAGATCTAACACCATCGTTAAAGTCAATTTCAAGAAATTTTTCACTAATAATAGCTGAATTAATTGATATTTCGTTACTTAAAGATGTTGGATCAAATAGTCTTTGCTGGGTGCCTTTGTCTAAAAATTCTTCACCATCCACTCTTTCTCTCAACCAAAGAGGATGTATCTCCTTTATGATAGATCCATTATTGAAGTAAACTTTATTTTCATCTAGTTCAATTTTCATAACTAAATCTAGAATTATTTAAATTTTAACTTTATTCAACATAAATAAAATAGTAATAGATTTATGTGAATAAATTTAATTCAAAAAACTACCCAATTTATGCTAATTTTTTAAATAGTTTAGCAAAAGACTTAACATCTTTTTATTATTCCAAATTAAATAAAAATTTTAAAGTATCCAACAAACTTAAAGGAAAAGGATATGACCCAGTTACAACATCTGACAAAGCGTTTGAAAAATTTATAAGAGCTAAAATAAAAAATAAATTTCCTGATCATCAAGTAGTTGGAGAAGAATTTGGACATAAAAAATCTAAAAGTGATTTCACATGGGTAATTGACCCTATCGATGGTACAAGGTCATTTGTTATTGGTAATCCAACTTGGAGCAATCTTATATCATTAAATTTTAAAGGAAATCCTATTTTAGGTTTGGCTAACTTTCCTGTTCTTAAAAAGTACTACTTAAATTATTCTGATAAAGTTGCTTATATAGTCAACAATGGAAAAAGAAAAAAAATATCTGTTAATAAAAAAGTTTCATTTAAAGATGTTAAAGTTTCAGCAGCATTTCATGGCTGGTTATCTTTAGATAAACAAAAAAAGATTCCTAAAGTTCTTAAATTGATGCAGTTTCCTTGTAGTGATGCTTTAAGTTATTCGCATCTAGCTGAGGGCAGGGTTGATATTGTAATTCAATGCTCAAATAAAATTTGGGACATCCATCCAATTATTCCAATTATTAAAGCTGCAGGTGGACACTTATCTACTTGGGATAATAGAGATGCAGTTAATGCAGGAAACATTTTAGTTTCATCAAATAAAACTATTCATAATAAATTTTTAAAATTACTAAAACCTGTTTCAAAATGATTCCGAAAAAAGCACAAGAAATTTTAGATTTTTGGTTTAAAGAAACTCCTTCTGAAAAAAGATTTAAAAAAGATGAAGCATTTGACCAAACTATTAAAGATAAATTTTTGAATGATTATGAGCTAGCATGTCAAAACGAGTACGACGATTGGCAGGATCAACCAATGAGTGCTTTAGCTTTAGTTATCCTTTTTGACCAATTTTCTAGAAACATGTTCAGAGAAAATAAAAAAGCTTTTGCACAAGATCATAAAACAAGATTAATAGTAAATGATGCAGTATATGCAGGTTATCTTGAGTCTATGAACGAAAGTCAAAGATTTTTTATGATTTTACCTCTTATTCATAGTGAGGAAATCACTGATCATGATATGGCTTATTATCTACTTAATAAATATTTAAGAGAACATGATGGTTACGCTCAAATTAAAAAATTCTGGCAAGATCATACTAAAGCAATTAGATTATTTCATAGATATCCACACAGAAATAAAGTGCTCGGAAGAGAGTCTACCGAAGACGAACTGGCTTTTCTAAATAGCCCAAATTCATCCTGGTAATTGTGAACTTAAAACATATTTATAAAATATTAAATAAAGAAGATCTTAAAAAAGCTAAGTCTAGTGGAGTTTATTCAGGATCATCAAAAGATATAGAGGATGGTTATATTCATTTTTCAAGTCAAGAACAAGTTGAGGGCACTCTCAAAAAATATTACTCAGATGAAAAAAATTTAATATTATTAAAAGTAGAAACATTAAATTTAGACCATTTAGTTTGGGAACAAGCCTCTGATGGTAATTTCTTTCCTCATTTGTATTCATCACTTGATTTAACTAATGTAGTTGATGAATATGAGATAAAATTAAATAATGAAGGTAACCATGCATTACCTGATAATTTTTAAATTAATTTAACTTTCCTAAATAATTTACCATTACCACACCAATTACAATTAAAATTATGCCTATCATTGCGTATAAATTTGGTATTTGATTATATTTAATCATAGCAAATACCAAAACTCCTGTAACAGTAAGACCGCTATAAGTTGAGTAAGCAAATCCAACAGGAATTACGGACATAGCTTTTGATAAAGAAAACATTGTCACACACATTAAGATAAGACAGAATATAGTTGGTGTTAATTTTGTAAAACCATCAGAAATTTTTGCGAAACTATTTGCAGCAATTCCAGTAAAAATACCTATTGCTAAAATAATATATCCTAAAAATGGTTTCATAATTATTCTTTAGATGCAATTTTGTTAACCAAAGGTCTCATAATTGGAGCTAAGGTAAAAGCTGTAATTAAAGCAATTGGAAACGCAAATAAGAAAGAATGGAACCATCTATCAGAAAAACCATTATTTAAACCTGTATTGACAGCTGTGACCACACCACTCATGATGATACTCATACCTAACGACATTACTATCATAAATAATGGTTGAGCATATTTTTTTGAAATCATATTTAATTATTTCCTAACAAGTTAACCATTAAAACGCCAACTATAATTAATACCAATCCTATTATTGAGTAAAGATTAGGTACCTGATTAAATCTAATGATTCCAACTACTACAGTTGCAATAATAGTTAATCCTGCAAAAGAGGCATAAGTTATCCCCATTGGAATATTTTTCATTACCAATGAAAGTGCATACATGCACATGACAATAGTTATCCCTGTAATTACACTTGGGAAAAGAAGAGTAAAACCTTCGGCACTTTTTGCAAAACTATTTGAGGTTACACCTAGTACGACAGCTAAAACTAGGAATAAATAAGACGTAGCGAGACTCATCTAATAATATTAAATGAATTCTCGCTAAATATATATGATTATTTTGGCATTTTAGTAGCGCCTGTTTCAAGAGAGATCATTTTTCCATCTTGATATTTAAATACAGCCATCACTGCTTCTGTATTTCCATCATTAAATGTTACAAATGCGTGCTCAACACCAATTTCATCATTTTCAAAAAGCACTCTTATTTTATCTCTTTTGATATCACCGCTCATAGCCCATTTAATTACATCTGCTTTACCCAAAACATTCCCAGAAGCATGCATTGTAAACTTATAATCGTCATGAATAATTTCATTCATTGCAGCTTCATCTTTAGCTTCCATAGCAGCATTATACTTTGCTAATATTGACATTTATTTTCTCCTCTTTTATTAACCTCTAAAGATTGACTTCACTCATTTCCCACATTTGAACACTTTCGATACATTCATCGAAAATAGGTTTTGCTACTGGGTTATTACCAGAAACAAACTTTTTCATTTCATCTTCATTATGAACTGAGACTTTAAACATAACATAACTTTTATCAGGTGCTACTGCTGGAACTGTTTTTTCAACATGAGCAACAGTTTTTCTTACCGCCATTCCTTCATCTGATTGCATAAATCCCATAAACTTTTCAAATTTTCCTTCACCAGATTTAAATTTTGCTAATGCTAACATTTCTTTTTCCATATTTTCCTCTTTCTTTTATTGATTGTTATTTATTCACTAAAGATATATCTAATTTCATCTTTAATGGTTCCTTCGACTGCAACTTTCTTTAATTGCTTTTGAAGACTTTGATATTTTTTATCTGCTGACATTTTTTGATCTGCTTGAAAATTATCATCCTCAAACATCGTACCAATAAGAGTTTCTCTTATTGTTCTTGGATCACCCCCTATTTGAAATGAAAAATAAACTTGATGTTTTGGATAATATTTTTTTCTTACCTTAGCTAGGCCTTGACCTATCTCCATTGCTTTACCAAGCATGTCATCTTTAACTCTAAATGTTCTTGTATATATTGCCTGCATTTTTATCTCCTTATAAGTTATTATTATTAGTCAGAACAAACAGCCATTACTGTTGTCTCTTGTTTATGCCCTGATTGCTCTATTACTTTTGCATTATTTGGATCTTGCATAAATTTTTGCATTGTATCAGCTGCAGGTGTTTCCATCACAATATGAACTTTATTGGGATTTTCTATTTCATTACCAACATAAATAGTTTTAATACCCGCCGCATCTCTTGGTCCTGAGTGTTCATCAAACATTTTTTTCCAATGAGACCAATCTTGTACTTCAAAGGATCCAACCATTTTTACCATTTGTATTCCTATTGTTATTATTTAACTAAAGGGTCAGAATTTATTAATTTAGTATACACTCTTTTCTATTTTAAATATGCGACAGTTACGTGATGTTTGTTAGTAATTATTGTTGATTTTAGCTATATATTTAAATTTCAATTTTTGATAACATTTACTTATGATTGAAAAGTTCAATGGAATATTTTACTTAATAGTTTTTCTTGCACATTTTATCGGAATTGCGGTTTACTGTTTTCAAACAATTGTTGGAACAAAAACATTCATGGATAAATTTAACATAGATCATAGCGCAGCAATTATTGTTAGATTTGCTGGTGCACTAATGATTGGTTGGGTAATAATGGCCCTTTACATAATGTTTGTTAGGCCTAATGGTGCTGAAGGAACTTGGGCATTTTTTACCTTATTAGTAATTATTCATGCCTGTGTTTTTATAACTAATTTTTATTCAATTAAAATTGACAAGACTGGAATTAACGAAAAAACAAGTAATGAAGGAATAATTGCACCTTTTATCTTTTTTATTTTAAGTGCTATTCTTTGTTATGGATTATCAGATATAATTTATACTTAAAACCAATTAGGTATTGGTAGCCCTTTTTCTTTTAGAAATTTTTTATTAAACATTTTTGTAGCGTATTTATCACTTCTATCACAAAGAATTGTTACAATTGTTTTACCAGGTCCTAATTCTTTACCCATTCTAATTGCTCCAGCGATATTAATTCCACAACTTGTTCCTAAACTTAGACCCTCATTTTGAATTAAATCATAAAGTATGGGTAAGGCTTCATGATCATCAATTGAATATGCATCATCAATTTTAGCATCATTGAAGTTTGCAGTTACTCTACTTGATCCAATTCCTTCTGTAATAGATCCGCCTTCTGATTTAAGTTCACCATTTTTTATATAATTATAAAGAGCAGAACCTTTTGGATCAGATAAATAAATTTTTATATTTTTATTCTTTTCTTTAAGAGCATTACTAACACCGGAAATAGTTCCTCCAGTGCCTGATGAACACACAAAACCATCAACTTTACCCTCAGTTTGTTCCCAAATCTCTTGACCAGTCCCCTCATAGTGACCTTTGGCATTTGCTGTATTATCAAATTGATTAGCCCAAATTACACCATTGTTATTTTTTGGTCTAAGTTCATCAGCAAGCTTTGCAGCTACTTTTACAAAGTTATTGTCATTTTTATAGGGTTTGGGTGGTACTAATCTTAGCTCGGCTCCAAGGTTTCTTAATAAATCTTTTTTTTCTTGAGTTTGATTATCGTTCATTACGATAATAGTTTTATAACCTAAAGAATTTCCTAATAATCCCAAGCCAATCCCAGTATTTCCAGCTGTACCCTCAACAACAGTCCCACCTTTGGAAATCAACTTTTTTTCTTGAGCATCTTTAATTAGTGCTAATGCTGCTCTATCCTTAACAGATCCACCTGGATTTAAAAATTCAGCTTTACCATAAATATTACATCCAGTTATTTCTGAAGCTGCTCTTAGTTTTATTAAAGGAGTATTTCCAATCCCTGAAATAAAATCATTTTGAATATTACTCATTAATCTGATTTTTTATCACTATCTGATGTAATCCCATAAGGTTTGAATTCACTATCAGCAATACCAACATTTTTTGCAGGAATACCAACCATCACAGCTTTCTCAGGTACATCTTTAGTTATTACTGCATTGGCTCCAATTTTAGCACATCTTCCAACTCTAACAGGACCTAGTACCTGTGCACCAGAACCAATTACAACATGATCTTCAATTGTTGGATGCCTTTTTACATTGCGTTGGCCATTTGAATTTATACTTGGTGCAATGCCTCCAAGTGTAACCATATGATAGATAGTTACGTTTTCACCTATTTCAGAGGTTTCACCAATTACAACCCCCATACCATGATCTATAAATAAATTTTTTCCAATTTTTGCTTTGGGATGAATTTCAATACCAGTTAAGAATCTTGAAAATTGAGAGATTATACGCGCAATTAAATCAAATTTTGCCAAACTAAAAAAATTTGCGATTCTGTGAAAGAAGACTGCTTTAACCCCCGGGTACGTTAAAACTAAACTTAGTTTAGATTTGGCTGCTGGATCTCGATCAATTATAGATTGTAGAAAATTACCCATATTATCTTTTCATATTTGACTTATTGATTATTGAATTAGCTTTTATATAGTGCATTAAATCAAAATTTAAAGGGCTTAACTTATGTACAAAAATACCAATTGTTTCCATTTGGCTGTTCCATGTGGGGACTTAGAGACTGCAAAAAAATTTTATAGCGAAACTTTAGGGTGTAGATTAGATAATTCTGCTCAAGAGTGGGCAGATGTTGATTTTTGGGGAAATGAACTAACTCTTCATGCTAGTGAGCATAAATTGGATAACGAGAGACACGATGTTGATATGGGGAATGTTTCTGTTCCACATTTTGGTGTTCATTTATCAAGAAAAGATTTTGATACTCTTAAGCAAAGATTAAAAGATAATGGAACTAAATATTATGATGAACCTTATTTGCGATTTAAAGGCACCAAGTATGAACAAGAAACGTTCTTTGTAAAAGATCCAAATGAAAATGTACTAGAGATCAAAACCTTGACAGCTAATCCAGAATAATTAATGACTATTAACTATAAAGCAATAGCAAAAAAACTTAAGTTTGAAGGAAGAGCGTTTATTAATGGTAAATATGTTAATGCTATTGATGGCAAAAAATTTGAAACAATTAATCCTGCTACAGGTGAAAAACTTTGTAATGTTGCTAAATGCAATCATAAAGATGTTGATTTAGCAGTTAAGGTTTCAAGAAAAGCTTTTAATAGTGGAGTTTGGTCAAGAAGTTCTCCAGAACATAGAAAAGAAGTTTTGTTAAAATTTGCTGAATTGCTAAGAAAACATGGAGATGAAAATTCAGTCTTAGAATGTGTTGATACAGGAAAATTAGTTGCAGATTGCATTAATGAAGTTGCTAATGATGCTCCAATGCATTTCCAGTGGTATGGAGAATTGATTGATAAAGTTTTTGGAAAAGTTGGCCCCACTGAGCCATCCATTACAAGTTTAATCGTGAAAGAACCAATTGGTGTTGTAGCTGGAATTGTTCCTTGGAACTTTCCTTTAATGATGGCTGTCTGGAAAATGGCACCAGCACTAGCAGCAGGTTGCTCTGTAATTATTAAACCAGCAGAGGACACTCCGCTAACAGCTATACGTGTAGCAAGATTAGCTCAAGAAGCAGGAGTTCCAGATGGTGTTTTAAATGTACTGCCAGGTTATGGTGACGTTGGTGAAGCATTAGGACGACACAAAGATGTTGATGCAGTTTCATTCACTGGTTCAACTGAAGTAGGTGGATACTTTTTAAAATATGCTAGTGAAAGTAATTTAAAACCTGTTGCCCTTGAGATGGGTGGTAAAAGTCCATTTATAGTTTTAGAAGATGCAAAAATTAATGATGATTTAATAGATAATGCAATTAATTCTGCATTTTGGAATGGTGGTCAAAACTGTTCTGCAAATATGAGACAGATAGTTCATAAAAAAGTTAAAGATGAATTTTTAGATAAAGTAATTAAAAAAGTAAAAAAACTTAAAGTAGGTGATCCTTTAGATTTGAAATCTAATATGGGATCAATGATTTCAGAGGGTCATTTAAAAACAGTAGATGGATATATTCAAAAAGGTATAGATGAGGGTGCAAAACTTTTATCTGGTGGTGTTTCTGATGGTAAGCAAAAAGGCTTTTATGCCAAACCTACTTTATTTGACGGTTTAAGAGAAAACATGACAATAGCTCAAGATGAAATATTCGGTCCAGTACTTGGTGTTTTAACAGTTAAAAATGATGAAGAAGCTCTGAAAGTTGCGAGTAATTCAAAATATGGACTACATGCAAGTGTATTTACTCAAGATATTAATCGAGCATTTCATTTAGCTAAAAGCCTGCCTTGTGGAACTGTATCGGTTAACACTTTTTCAGAGGGAGATATTAAAACTCCATTTGGAGGATATAAACAATCTGGCTCTTTAAGTAGAGATCAAGGAACAGAGGCATTAAATTCTTTTCTTCAAACAAAAACAATTTGGATAAGTCATAGTTAATTTTGACAATGTAAAAAAAGAGTCTAATAAATCCTAATGGAATTTCTGTTATTAGGTTTTTTCACTGGTTTAAGTCTTATTTTAGCAATAGGCGCTCAAAATATTTTTGTAATTGAGCAAGGGTTAAAAAAACAACATGTATTTCTTGTTTGTATAGTTTGTTCTATTTCAGACTTAATCTTAATCTTTCTTGGGATATTTATTTTTCAATTTTTTAATCAGTATTTTAATTCAATTGTTGAATTAATATTCAATATAGCCTTAGTCATTTTTCTACTTCATTTTATTTATTCAAAAATAAAAAATTATAATACAGCAGTAAATTTTGATACAGATTTAACCAGTATTACAACATTTAATATTTTTTTAAAAACTCTAGGATTTACATATTTAAATCCACATGTTTATTCTGATACAGTATTCTTTTTAGGAAATTTTTCAAAAAACTTCATAATCAGTCAAAAAATACTTTTTGGAGCAGGTGCATCAATTGCATCTTTTTTATTTTTTTTCTTAATTGGATATCTTTCAAAATATTTGTCTAAATATGCAAAAAGTAAAAAAATTTGGAATATAATTAATATCTCAATAATTATTTTTATGAGTTTTTTAACATTGTTTATTATAACAAAAATGATTAATTAAATATTATGAGTAAAATTTATATAGATGATACAGGTGAGGGATATCCTTTAGTATTAGTTCATGGTTATTTAGGCTCATCTGAAATGTGGTGTAATCAAAGAAATTTTTTTTCAAATTTTTGTAGAGTAATTTCACCAGCTTTACCTGGATTTGGTGAGAGTAGTGGCGTCCAATCATTAGACTCAATTAATAAAATGGCTAAGTTTGTAATTGACTTAATTGATGAAAAAAAAATAGATAAATTTAATTTACTTGGTCATTCAATGGGTGGAATGATAGTTCAAGAAATAACTAAAATTGCTAGTAACAGAGTTAATAAATTAATTTGTTTTGCAACAGGATCCATTGGTGAAATACCTGGAAGGTTTGAACCTATTGATGTGACTAGAAAAAAACTTAAAGAAGATGGGGTAGAAATTTCATTTTCAAGAGCACCACAAAAATGGTTTGTAAAAGGTGACCAAGATAAAAATTATTATTTATGTGCAAATGCAGTTAAAAATGTTTCTCTAGAGACTGCTGATAATGCACTTAAAGCAATGCAAAATTGGTCAGGAATAGATGAATTAGAAAATATTAAAAATCAAACATTAATAGTTTGGGGTGATAAAGATACCTCATATAATTTTGATCAAGTTGATACACTTAACAAAAAAATTAAAAATAGTAGACTAGAAATCTTTAAAGATTGTAGCCACAACGCACATCTTGAAGAACCAAATAAATTTAATAATTTAATTAAAGATTTTATTATTCAATAATATTTCTGCTTACCCTTTTAATTTTTTTTAAAGCTCCTTTAAATTTTTTTGAAGTATGAAATTCTCCTGGAAATATTAGACATTTAATATTAGCTCTAATTGCTGAATTAAGACTTTCTTGAGAATCTTCAATTGCAA
>CABXRX010000008.1 GCA_902514745.1 uncultured Pelagibacteraceae bacterium
CTCATGATTTATTTAGAAATAACAAAGTTGATGTGTTAGCTGGGTTAAAACCTAAGCTTATTGATGAATTAGCCACTAATAATAATTTTAAGTTAATGGCAAATCCATTTACTTATATAAAGCAATCTATTGGATTAAAAAAAGGTAATCCTGAAATATTAGAGTTTTTGAATGGATTTATTTCAAAACTAATTAGAGAAGATTATATCAAAGAACTATTAAAAAAGCATAAAGTTCATGATAAATTAAGTATTCCTAAAATTGATTAGTTTTTTATTCCCTGCCATGGTTCAGGTTTTTTAGGTATTTTTTTATTTATCCCTCTAACTATTTCACCTTTTGGATCATACATGGGTAATTTACAAAGTTCAGCTTTATGAATTTTTTCATCTGTACACTCAACATCAACTACTGTTTCGGGCCCTACATCTGATTTATCTAATAAGACAATGCCAACTCCACAAACCTGGTATGGAGACCATGTGCTTGAAGTTACTTTTCCAATACATTGATTATTAAATTTAATAGACCTTCCTTTTTTTGCTATTCCATCTACTACTCTAATCCCCCAACTTCGACATTCTTTATCTGCATTTATCAAAGCTTTTTTACCTATAAAGTTATCTTTTTCTAAATCAACAAAACGACCAAGACCTACAGAAAAAGGGTTCGTATCACTTGTAAAATCTTGACCAGCAGATAAAAGTCCAGCTTCTATTCTTCTACCTCTAAATGAAGGTGTAGCAGTAATAATCATTCCCAACTTTGTTCCTTCATTTAGAATTAAATCACCTAATTTTTCTACATTATTTTCTGGACGAAAATAAATTTCCCAACCAAGTTCATTAGTAAAACCAGTTCGACTAATTATTACTTTTTCACCTACCATAGTAACTTCAACCCAATCAAAATATTTCCATGTATTTGCTATTGGTTCATCAATTAAATGATTAAGAAGTTCCATTGATTTTGGTCCTTGAATTTGACTAACAAAAACATTTGGTTCGTTGATTTCTACATTCAGTCCTTCAGAATTAGCTTTGTACCATGAGAACATGTCTCCATCTGCTTGTGCAAACCAATAACAATTTTCATCAATTCTTAAAAGCAACCCATCAGTTATTATTCCTCCATCGTGGTAGCAGGCAAACTGATAGGAGCATCTTCCTTTTTTAACTTTTGAAATATCTCGTGGAAAAATTTTCTGTAATAATTTAAGCGCATCTGGACCTGAAATTTCATAAGGGTGTTCTCCTGTATGTCTAAGAATAATTTCTTGTTTTGTTTTCCAATATTGCTCATCAGGAGAAGCATTTGATAATTTTTCAGTTGTTAATCTTCCTGCGTAATGCGAATATTCTGGGTCAAAAGGTAGCTCCTGATAAGTTAAAGGATGAATACTCATAGTTCGAGCTAGTTCTACAGGCCTATTACCTTTTTCTGCTTGAGGTTTGATAGAAAACCTTACGTTTTGTAGAGATTTATGCATGAATATTTTTATTAAATTAAAACTAAATTTTAATCCAGAAAATATCGTCACACTGAAACCTAAATAGAGTTACAATCTAAGATTGTATACTACATTGTTATTGTTCTAAATTAAGTAAGATGTTAGCTTTCTGGATAATTAACTAAGAGGAATTAATAATGAATAATGTATTTAAATTGATATCAGTTTCACTGTTATCATTAATGATATCGTTTTCATTTGCAAATGCATCAAGTGGGACTTTTAAAATTTCACATGATCTTGGATTTGGAAAAGATACAAACTTAGACGCAATTACTAAAGGTAGATTGTTTCAAGTGGTAATAATGACTCAAAACCGTTTAGTAAGAAAAGATCTTAAAGGTAAAGTTTCTGAAGAACTAGCTACAAAATGGTCAGCTAATGCAGATGCAACTGAGTGGACTTTTAACCTTCGTAAAGGAGTTAAATTCCATGATGGATCAGATTTTGATGCTGAAGATGTAAAATATTCTTTAATGAGAGTTAAAGATCCAGAAATTGGCTCACCTGCAAAAAAAAGCTTAAGTGTTGTAACTGATATTGAGGTAATTGATTCTCATACAGTAAAAATGAAATTAAGTACTTCTTTTGCTGATTTTCCTCTTAATTTAACTGATTATAGATTAAGAATGATACCTTCAGGATCTGGAGATACTATTGGGCAAACTGGAATTGGAACAGGACCTTTCATAGTTGAAAAATTTGATGCAGAAGGAACTACAATTTTAAAAGCTAATCCTAATTACTGGGAAGGTGCACCAGGACTTGCCGAAGTTCACGTAATTGCAATACCTGATGGAGAAGCAAGAGTACAAGCTCTTTTAACTGGTCAGATTGATATGAACAGATACGTTCAGTTTAGTCAGAAAAAGATCTTTGACGGTAATTCTAAATTTAAAACTGCAGTAATACCAACTGGTAACTGGAGAGGTATGGTTATGAATACAGAGCGTGCCCCTTTTAATGATCCAAAGGTTAGAAAAGCTGTACGTTTAGCTGTAGATAGACAAGAGCTTGTAGATACTGTTATGGGTGGAGAAGCAATTGTTTCGTGTGATACACCTGTTTCACCTGCAGATCAATATAGATTGAAAATGAAATGTCCTCAGAATATCAAAAAAGCTAAGAAACTTTTAGCAGAAGCCGGATATGCTGATGGAATTGATATGGTAATTCATGTTTCAACTAAAGAACCAACATGGCCTACGATTGCTGAGGTAATTCAGCAACAAGTAGCTAAAGCTGGGATTAAAGTTGAAATTAAAATGACTCCATCAAAAAGTTACTGGAAAGAAACTTGGATGAAAAAAGATGTTGCTATGACGCGTTGGAACGAAAGATCTGCGGATAGTGTACTTCATGAAGTTTATCACAGTAGTGCGAAATGGAATGAATCTTATTATAAAAGTTCTGACTTTGATAAAAATCTAGCAAGTGCTAGAGCGGAGTTAAACTTTAATAAAAGAAGATCAGCCTACAGAAATGCACAAAAAACTTTATGGGAAGAATCTGGTACTATGATTCCTTACCATGTTTCTAAATTAGTTGTTACTAATTCTAGAGTAAAAAACCTTGATGAAGTTGAGGTTTTTTCAGTTCAGTGGCATAAAATTAAAGTAGATTAATATAAAATAATATTTTACAGGCCTTTAAATAGGCCTGTAAATTTACTTCATTTATCAGTAATTAATTTTAATTTAGGTTTATAAACTGAAATATGTTTTTTTTGATTTTTAAAAGATTTGTATTAGGTTTAATTACATTATTTATTGTCTCTTTAATTACTTTTATTGGTGTTGAAATATTACCAGGAGATGCTTGCACTTCTTATTTAGAAAGAGAAGCTTTTGGCGAAGCTCTAGCTGCATGTATAAAAAGATTAGGATTAGATGTCCCTGCTCATGAAAGATATTTATCTTGGGCATTTAATGTCATTCAAGGCGATTTTGGCTATTCATTAAGTGGACAAATGCAAATCAATGAAGTTTTAGGACCAAGGGTAAAAAACTCATTGGTTCTTGCTTCTGCAGCAATAATTATTGGTATCCCATTAGCATTAATCTTAGGAATAATTACAGCTCTTTGGAGAGATAAAATGCCAGATATTATCATTTCAACAGTAGCAATATTTTCAATGACAATTCCAGAATTTATAAGTGCTACTTTGTTAATCTTAATAGTAGCAATATGGTTAGAGTGGTTACCTGGTATAGTTATTGTGCCAACAGATGTTACTTTTTTTGAGTTGCTCCCAAATATTATTTTACCAGTGATTGCAATTGCAATGATAATGACTGCTCATATGGCTCGAATGGTTCGCTCAAGTGTTATTCAAGTAATGGCAAGTGATTATATTCAAATGGCAATATTAAAAGGAGTGCCTTATTGGAAAATGGTTTTCAAACATGTTTTGCCAAACGCATTATTGCCAGCAATTAATGTTGTTGCTTTAACTATTGCTTGGCTATTAGGTGGGGTAGTTGTAACTGAAGTAGTGTTTAATTATCCAGGACTAGGTAGATTAGTAATTGAGTCGATATCTAATAGAGATTTACCAGTCGTTCAAGCTTTAGGTATTATTCTTGCATCTATTTATGTGAGTATAAATTTTATAGCTGATTTATTAACGTTAATGTTAAACCCAAGATTAAAGACATTACAAACTAGAAAATAAAAAATGGAAAACTCTAAAAATATATTTAATGAAAATCCCAAAAGTTCTCTAGCAAAAGTTTTAGACATAATAACTACAATGGCTTCAAAACCATCTGGGTTTATAGGTTTAGCAATTTTAATTTTTCATGTAATTTTAGCGATATCTAGTCCTTGGTTTGCACCTTATGACTATAAGGCAATTAATCCTTCATTAATGTTAAATGCACCATCATCAGAATTTTGGTTTGGAACTGATAGTTTAGGTAGAGATGTTTTCACCAGAACAATTTTAGGAGGAAGAACTGCTTTAACTATAACTTTTTTTGGATCAATTATTGCACTACTGTGGGGTGGTCTTTTAGGAATTTTTTGTGGCCTAGTAGGAGGAAGAATTGATGACATTGTAATGAGAATAGTAGATGCATTTCTATCAATACCTTGGATACTAGCTATGCTTTTAATAGTTTCACTTCTTGGAACAACTACTGAAGTATTAATACCTGCACTTGGGTTTTTTTATGGAAAAGGAATTGTTCGTGTTGCAAGAGCTGCTACACACGATGTAATAGCAAAAGACTTTATTGTTTCTGCAAAAGCTAGAGGTCACAGTAATCTTTCAATTATTTGGAATGAAATATTACCAAACGTAAGAGATGCTATTTTAGTTGAAGGAGCAATGAGATGGTCTTGGATGCTTCTTGGATTTAGCTCATTATCTTTTTTAGGATTTGGAGTAAGTCCTCCAACTCCTGATTGGGGATTAATGATATCAAATGCTAGAGGATTAATGTCTTTTGCATGGTGGGCAGTAATAGCACCTATTGTTGGGTTAAGTTCATTAATTATTGGAATAAATTTAACCGCTGATGCTTTTGCTAAGGCTTTAGGAATTGATAGATCAACAAAAGCTCCTGTTTAAAATATGAAAACTAATATTCAAGAAATTAAAGACTTATCTATTGGTTTTAAAAGTCAAAAAGGCAAACAAATATCAATTCTTAGAAATATAACTACAAATATTAGAAAAGGTGAAACTGTAGGTATAGTAGGAGAGTCTGGGTCAGGAAAAAGTACACTTGCGCTTGCGATGATGGGGTATATTAAACATGGCCTTTTTACTACTAGAGGTGAGTGTTTATTTAAGTCTCAAAATCTTCTTAGTCTAAATAATAAGGAATTAGAGGAAATAAGAGGTAGAAAAATTGCAATGATCCCACAAAATGCTGGGCAAGCACTAACTCCTAACCTTAAAATCGGTTATCAAATTGAAGAAGCTCTTAGACTTCACACTGATTATAGTAAAACTGAAAGAGAGAAAAAAATTTCAGAATTATTAAATCAAGTTAGACTTCCTTCTCCAAAAATAATGGCTCTTAGATATCCTCATGAACTTTCAGGAGGACAACAACAACGAGTTGCAGTTGCTATGGCTCTAGCTGGTAACCCGGAGCTATTATTGTTAGATGAGCCAACTACTGGATTGGATGTAACTACCCAAGCACATGTATTAGAACTTTTAAAAGATATAGCAAAAGATACCGGAACATCTATGGTATATGTAAGTCATGATCTTGGAGCAATAGCACAAGTTTGTGACAGAGTGATTGTAATGTATGCAGGTGAAATTGTACTTGAAGGACCAGTAAGAAAAATCTTAAAAGAACCTATCCATCCATATACATATGGATTATTAAAATCAATTCCAAAACTTTCTTTAGCAGGTCTTCCCGACTCTATGCCAGGCAGTCAACCACAACCAGGTAACATTGGAAGCGGCTGTAGTTTTTATGATAGATGTAATTTTTCAAATGACAAATGTAAAGTTAATGTTCCTAAATTAGAATATATATCTGAAATGGATACAAGTGTAAGATGCTTTAATCATTCTGAATTAATTTCTATAACTAGTGAACAAAAATCAAAAAATCATTTACAAAAGGAAATAACTATAGATGAAATTTTAGATTTAAAAGATGTTTCCATATCATATGCAAAACAAGGTATTATAGATCAATTCTTAAATAAAGTAACTGACACAAATCCAACAGTAAAAGATATAAATATAAATATTAATAAAGGAGAAACCATTGCATTAGTGGGAGAGTCTGGCAGCGGTAAATCTACAATTTTAAAATCTATTGCTGGGTTATTAAAAACTAAAGATGGATATATAAAATTTGATAAAGAAAAATTGTTATCTGGAGATTTAAAAAAAAGAAATTCAGAAGATTTAAGATCTATTCAATTAATCTTTCAAAATCCAGATGAATCACTAAATCCAAATCATACAGTTGAACAAATACTTTCCCAACCTTTAAAATTATATTTTGGTTTAACGGGTAGTAAACTTAAATCAAGTATTGCCGAATTACTTGAAAAAGTAAGACTTGGTGCTTTTTATATGAGTAGATACCCTAGACAATTATCTGGAGGAGAGAAACAGAGAATAGCTGTTGCAAGAGCTTTTGCAGCAAGACCAGATATTATTTTATGTGATGAAGTAACTTCAGCTTTAGATGTATCTGTACAAGCAGCTGTATTAGACTTATTACAAAAATTAAAAGAAGAGTTGGGCACAACATATGTATTTGTCTCTCACGATCTTGCAGTTGTAAAAGCTATAAGTGATAGAGTAGCTGTTTTATATCAAGGAAGATTGTGTGAAATTGGTCCATCAAAAAATGTTTATCAGTTTCCATCACATCCTTATACCGAAGTTTTAATCGGCGCAGTATTAGAACCTGACCCAGATATAAAACCAAAACTAGTAGCTGAAGATATAGTTGAAGAAAAACCCCCTGAAATTGGCTGTTCTTTTCAAGGAAGGTGCCCAAGAATTATTGGAGATAAATGCAGAAATGAAACTCCACCATGGCAAATTGGAGATAACGGAAATGCTATTCGATGTCATATAGGCATTGAAGAATTAAAAATTCAACAAAGCCAATGTTGAGACTATTTATTTATTTCAAGTTTGATTTAATTTTAATATAAGAAAAATCTATTTATGGAAATCAAAAAAGTTGTAGTTATTGGATCGGGCACAATGGGAAGTGGAATAGCAGCTCATTTGTGTAATGCAAATGTTCCTGTTACTTTATTAGACCTTACTACAGAGATAAGTGAGCAAGCAAGAGAAAGAATAAAAAAATCAAGACCTCCTCTGTTAATTGATAAATCAAAAATTGACAATATTGATGTTGGAAATATCAATGATAACTTTAATGTTGTGAGTGAAGCAGATTGGGTTGTTGAAGCTGTTGTTGAAAGAATTGATATTAAACATAATATTTATGATAAAATTTTTAAAGAAAGAAAAGCTGGATCTATAATATCATCCAATACATCTTCAATTCCAATTAGTATTCTTTCTGAAAAATTATCTACTGAAGATAAAAAAGATTTTTGTATTACTCACTTTTTTAATCCTGTTCGATATATGGATTTACTTGAAATTGTTAAAAGTGAAAATAATGATTTAGATAAAATTAATTCACTAAAGAAATTCTGTGAAATAAGCTTAGGTAAAGGTGCAATTGTCTGTAATGATACCCCTGGTTTCTTAGGAAATAGAATTGGAGTTTTTGCAATGCAAGTTGCGATGACAGAGGCTTTTAAAATGAAATTATCCATAGAAGAAGCTGACGCAGTTTTTGGAAGACCAATGGGCATACCTAAAACGGGAGTATTTGGATTATATGACTTAATTGGAATAGATTTAATGGCTGATGTTTTAAAAAGTTTTATTAAAGAATTGCCAGAGTCAGATGAATTCCAAGAAGTTGCTAAAGAAATACCCCTAGTAAAAAAATTAATAGAAACTGGTTATACGGGACGTAAAGGTAAAGGTGGTTTCTATAGAATGAATAAAGTTGATAATAAGAAAATTCTTGAGGCAATTAATTTAGAAACTGGAGAATATCATCCAACACAAAAAATTAACATTAAGTCTGATAAAGTAGATCTAAAAGCATTAATCAATAGAGATGATAAATATGGTGAATATGCATGGTCAGTAATTTCAAAAATTATTAATTATGCCTCTTCATTAGTACCGGGAATTACAGATGAATTTAATGATATAGATGAAGCAATGAGACTGGGGTTCAACTGGATCAAAGGACCATTTGAAATGTTGGAAGAAATTGGTGTTGCAAATTTTTTTGATAAATTCAAAAATTATGAAGGAAATAAATTTTTAGAAGATTTATCCAAAACAAAAGATGAAAAATTTCATGGAATAAGACAAAAATATACAGATATTGAAACTTTAGGAAAAGTTAAAAAAACAGCATCAAATATTGAAGGTAATAGCTCAGCTTCTATTTATAGATTCAAGGATTATAATATTGTTGAATTTACTACTAAAGCAAATGCTCTTGATTACAATTCAATGGATGCTTTAAAAAAAGCTACTGATAAACCTATGATTATAATTAATGAGAGTATGCAATTTTCTGCTGGAGTAAATTTAAGCTACACAATGGAATTTGCAAACAAAGGTGACTTTAAATCTATAGAAAAATTTGTCAGATATTTTCAAGAGACGTGTAAACATCTTAAGTATTCTGATCATCCTGTGGTATCTGCACCTTCAGGTTTAACACTCGGTGGTGGCTTTGAGGTTATGGTTCAAAGTAACTTCGTAGCATCTCATACAAATATTGTAGTTGGACTAGTCGAAACTATCGTTGGATTAATACCGGCTGGAGGTGGGTGTAAGGAAATGTTAGCAAGATGGCTTGATACGGAAGAGGCTAAAAACGATCCTCATTACGCACCATTGAAAGTTTTTGATATTATAGGTTATGGAAAAACAGCAACTTCCCCTGTTGAAGCAGAGCCAATGAAGTATTTAAAGCCAGAAGATAAAAAGATAATGAATAGAAATAGTCTTTTAGAAGTATCAAGAGAAATTTTAAATAATAATAAAGATTTTAAACCTCCTTTAGAGACAGAATTTAAACTTCCTGGAAAAGTGGTTAAAGAAGAAATGAATAAAATTTTAGAAAAATTATATAATGATAAAGTTATTCTTGATCATGGTTTATTAGTAGCTCAAGAACTAGCTCATGTCTTAAGTGGAGGAGACACCACAATAGATAAAACATTATCAGAAGATGATTTATATAAGTTGGAATTGGATGCTTTTATGAAACTAATTGAGACCAAGGAAACTCAAGATAGAATTAAGCATACACTTGCAACAGGTAAACCACTAGTAAATTGATTTTTACTTAAACATCCTAACTGTATTTATAAAATCAGGTCTAAGGACATATTCAGATCTATGAGAATATCTAATTTTTTCTAATACTTTAATACCGTAAATCACTTTTCCTATAGGAGTATATTCGCCTTCAAATAATGGTTCATCATCAAGAATAATAAAAAACTGACTATCTTCAGTATCATATTTTAAGGTTCTCGCTAAACCAACTGAACCTCTTTCAAAATTAAACTCAGCATCAATCTCTGATTTAATAGTTCCAAAACCTGATTTTCCAGTTCCAATTTTTCCATAATCTAACTTATTTTTTTTACCAAACTCAAGATCTCCAGCTTGAACCAGTTTATCTTTAATTACTCTGTGAAAAGCAACATTGTCGTATGCTTTTAAATTAATTAATTTTTTAAATCTCTCAACTCCATTTGGAGATATTTCAGGATAAAGTTCAATGATAACATTTCCACATTCAGCATTAAGTACAACAATATTTTTTGGCTTTTCAAAATTAATTTTCTGTGGATCAAAATTTTTTATAAATAAACACTTATTTTTTATAACAACAGTAAAACCTAAAGCAAAAACTCCAAGCATTATTAAAAAAATAAAAATTAATTTTTCATGTAATGAAGCTTTAATTTTTTTAATCATTTAAAATACAAAAGTACCATCAATTTCTTTTAATTTATCTTTAATAAATTTAATCTTTTTATTTAAAATTTTATCATCTGAAATTTCATAATTCCCATTTATTAAATGAGAATATACTTCAGCCATATCTTCGGATGGTATTGTCATTGAATATTCAGTGAAAAAACCATTAGTATTTTTATAAGTATCAAGTCCTAGTTTTTTTGAGCAAGTAGAGCACTCTGCATATTCAAAATTTGGGTCATTAAATTTTTTCCATTCATCCTCATCAAATAAATCTTTAAAACCATCGTTGATAATATGAAATAACTCGTGGTGGATTACTCTTTCAAAATATTTTTCATTAAATTTAAGATCTATAATTAGTGTTTTCATTACATGATCTGGAATTCCGGCTGTATTTATTCCTGAAATAGATAGGTTTTCACACATGACAATATATTTTAGATTAATCTTTCTTAAAAATTCTTTTGAGTACCTTTTCAAATTGTTGGATATTATCTGGTATTTTTTATCATACGTCTTCTTATTTGAGTTGCTGCAGGCTATATTTTTTTGAACACCAAGTCTAAAAGGCTTGGTTGCATAAAAATATTTAAGTTTATTTGGGGTTTTTAATTCATAGATTTCTAAATTTGGGATTTTGATTAGATTATAAATAGAATTAGAATTTGCTGAAGTTATTAAAAAAAGTGATATTAAAACTAGCTTAAAAATCCTCATATACATAATTTAGATGATATTCGATTTAAAAAGAATGTGGTACATTTTGTTTATAAATGAAAAAAGAACGTAACAAAAATCCAATTCAACCTGTTAGTGGAACAAAAGTTCCAAGATTTGCAGGTCCATCAACATTTGCAAGACTACCAGAGTTAAGAGATGTTGAAAGTTGTGATGTTGCAATTGTAGGAGTACCGTTTGATGCAGGTACAAGTTATAGACCAGGTGCAAGATTTGGTCCTCAAAGTATTCGCCAAGCCTCAAGACATTTAAGAACTAATTATCATCCAAGTTATGACGTTGAACCTTTCAAAGTACAACAAGTAGCAGACGCAGGAGATATCACATGTAATCCATTTAGTATTGATGAGGCAATAAAACAAATCGAAGCAGGAGCAACCGATCTATTAAATAAAGTAGGCGGTATAATTAGTTTAGGTGGCGACCACACCATTGCAGTACCATTATTAAGAGCGATTAATAAAAAATGTAATGGACCAGTTTCATTAGTTCATTTTGATGCTCACCTTGATACTTGGGATACTTATTTTGGAGCCCCATACACTCATGGCACTCCTTTTAGAAGAGCAAGGGAAGAGGGATTATTTTTAGATGATGCTTCAATGCATGTTGGAATTAGAGGTCCACTTTATAGTAGAGATGATATTAAAAATGATGAAAGTTTTGGATTTAAGATAATTCATTGTGATGAGTTTCAAACAGAGGGAACTAATAAAATTGCTGAAAGAATTAAAAAAAGAGTTGGTGATAACCCCTTATATTTATCAATCGATATTGATGTTCTTGATCCAGCTTTTGCGCCTGGTACAGGGACACCAGAGATTGCAGGTATGACTACTAGAGAAATGGTTAATGTTCTAAGAGGATTATCTGGATTAAATTTAGTTTCAGCAGATGTGGTTGAGGTTTCACCAGCTTATGATCATGCAGAAGTAACCTCACTTGCAGCTGCAACTATCGTTTACGAACTTACAAATTTATTTGCAAAATCATAAGGAAAGGATAGTTATAAGAAATGTTAGATCAAAAAAAATTTTATATTAATGGTGAATGGGTTTCTCCAAAAAAACCTAATGACTTAATAGTAATAGATCCATCAACAGAAGAAGAATGTGCGGTAATATCTTTAGGTGGAGTTGAAGATGTAAATGATGCGGTAAGTGCAGCAACAAAAGCTTTTGAGACTTGGGCATTTTCTACAAAAGAAGAAAGGTTAAAATATCTTGAAGCTTTATATGGTCTTTATAAAAAAAGATGGGCTGAGATGGCTAAAGCTATATCATTAGAAATGGGAGCTCCAATTGATTTTTCAACTCAATTACAAGCTGGAACTGGCGCTAGTCACATCAAATCATATATTAGAGTTTTAAAAGAATATACTTTTGAAAAAATTTTAGGAGATCACGCTCCTAATAATAATATTTTACATGAACCAAAAGGTGTTTGTGCATTGATTACACCTTGGAATTGGCCAATGAACCAAACTTGTTTAAAAGTAATCCCAGCAATTGCTGCAGGTTGCACAATGGTTCTTAAGCCATCAGAAATAGCTCCATTATCGTCAATGATATTAGCTGAAATGATCGATGAAATAAAATTACCAAAAGGTGTTTTTAATTTAGTAAATGGAGATGGAGCAGTGACTGGAAATGCTTTAACAAGTCATCCAGATGTAAATATGATCTCATTTACAGGATCAACTAGAGCAGGAGCTTTAATTTCACAAAATGCTGCTAATGATTTTAAAAGAGTAAGTTTAGAATTAGGAGGCAAAGGAGCAAATATAATTTTTAAAGATGCTGATGCAGAAGCAGTTGAAAGAGGTGCTTTAAGATGTTTTAGAAATACAGGTCAATCATGTAATGCACCAACTAGAATGTTAGTTGAAAAATCTATTTACAACGAGACTGTTGAAAGAGTTAAAAAATTTGCTAATTCTATGAAAGTTGATGTTGCAACAAAAGAGGGTGATCATATAGGTCCAGTAGTGTCAAAAACTCAGTTTGATAAAATTCAATCGTTAATCCAAGTTGGAATTGACGAAGGTGCAAAACTTGTTGCTGGTGGAACAGGTAAACCAGAAGGTTTAGATAAAGGATATTTTGTAAAACCGACAGCTTTTGCTGATGTAAATAATCAAATGCAAATTGCAAGAACTGAAATTTTTGGTCCTGTTTTATCAATTATACCGTTTGAAACAGAGGAAGAGGCAATTGCAATTGCAAATGATACTCCTTATGGACTGTTAAATTTTATTCAAACTCAAGATCAAGATAAAGCAAATCGTGTAGCTAGAAAATTAAGATCAGGAATGGTTGATATAAACGGGGCAGGATTAGCGCCAGATGCACCTTTTGGTGGTTACAAACATTCAGGAATTGGTCGTGAAGCTGGAAAATTAGGCTTAGAGGAATTCCTTGAAGTTAAAGCTGTAAGTGGTTGGAACGATTAATTAGGAATAGAATTATTTTTAATTCCATCTAAAAGATTTAAGCATTTTTTAAGTTCTTCTAAAACTATAAACTCGTCAATTTTATGAGCTTGTTCAATTGATCCAGGTCCACAGACAACAGTACTAATTCCAATTTCTTGAAATAAACCTGCCTCTGTTCCAAAAGAAACAACTTGTCTAGAATTGTCTCCTGTTAAGTTTGAAATTAATTCGCAAGCATCCGATTTATCTTCTCGGTCAAACCCAACTATCTCACCAATGATATCTTTTTCAATTGACGCATTTGGAAAAACTTTTTTCATTTCTGGAAGCAAAACTTCATTTGCGTATTTATCTAATTCTTGATTTAAAAATACGGCATCTTCTTTTACTACTGGTCTTGTCTCCCAATTCACATGACATTTATCTGCAATAACGTTATGAGCAATTCCTCCAAATATTCCTCCTATCGAAAGAGTGGAATGAGGTGGATCAAAAATAGAGTCTTTTGGAGTTCTTTCTTTAAGTTTTTCTCTTAATTCAATCAATTTATTTACATATCTTGATGCGTATTCAACAGCACTTACACCTTTGTGAGGTGCAGAACTATGTCCTGCCAAACCTTTAAAATATGTTGTATATTCATAACATCCTTTATGAGCATCAATGATTTTCATATTGGTAGGCTCACCAATAATACAAATACCATCTTTAATATCTCTTTTTTTTAATTCCTCTATTAGTATGGGAGCTCCTTGACATGCAGTTTCTTCATCGAAAGTGAAAGAAAAATGAATATCTCTATCTAAATTTGATTTTGAAAAAGTAGGTGCATACGCTAAAGAACAAGCAATAAATCCTTTCATGTCACATGATCCTCTACCATATAACTTGTCTCCTTTAATAGTTGCCGTGAAAGGATCTGAGCTCCAACCTTTTGAAACTGGAACAACATCAGTGTGTCCAGATAAAATTATTGGTTTTTTTGTTTGAGAACTTTTAGCTTTTAGAGTGGCAAATAGATTTACTCTTTTTTTTTCATCATCGTACGTTCTAAAAGAAGTGGCTCCAAGTTTTTTTAAAATATTGTCACAATAATCAATTAAAGAACTATTATCTTCTCCTGAAATAGTTTTAAAAGCTATTAGGTCTGTTAAAATTTTAACAGAATTATCAAATAATTGTTCTGAATTATTTTCTGTACTCATTTTTAAGATCTACTATATATTAATTATATGAAAGAACAAATTACCTTCGATGACTTTGATAAAGTAGATATCCGTGTTGGAACAGTTATTTCAGTAAAAAAAAATGAAAAAGCAAGAAAGCCATCTTTAGTTGTTGAGGTGGATTTTGGTGAAGAAATAGGAATTAAGCAATCATCTGCTCAAATTACACACTATTACAATGAAGAAAACCTAAAGGGAAAACAAGTAATCGGAGTATGTAATTTTGCAGAAAAAAATATTGCTGGAGTAGTTTCACAAGTTCTTATACTGGGATCTATCGATAAAGAAGGTAAAGTTATATTAGTTCATCCATCTCAAAAATCTGAGAATGGTTTACCAATTGCCTAATAAATGCATCCTGAAATTTTATCTATAACCTTGTTTGGAATTGTAGCTGCCTTCACTCCTGGGCCAAATAATTTTGTTGCATTTTATTCTGGTTTTAATTTTGGGATAAAAAGAACACTACCACATATAATTGGAGTTACTTTTGGTTTCCCCTTTCTTTTACTTTGTGTAGCTTTAGGATTGGTTAATGTCTTTAAGCTTTATCCATTAATCCAGTTAATATTAAAATATTTAGGAACAATTTTTTTAATTTATTTAGCATATAAAATTTCATTTTCAGGATCAGAAAATCAAGAAAGTAAAAATAAAAATCCTGTAAAATTTATAGAGACATTTATCTTTCAATTTTTAAACCCCAAAGCTGTAATTGCTTCAATAATTGTTGTCTCTACTTACATAAATCCAGGAGAAAATTTTGTAAATTATACGACTCAAATTATTATTTTAGCTTTACTAGTTTCTGTGACCAGTATCACTCTCTGGACATTTTTAGGTAAATTTCTTAGGAAATTCGCGACAAATCAGAAATTTATTAATTATTTTAATTATGCTATGTCACTGCTTCTTTTATTAAGCATAATAACTTTTTATTTATAACATGACTCCAGGAAAAAAAAATTCTTATAACTCACTCACAAATATTTCAATCGATGGTAAAAAGTATAAATACTATTCTTTAAAAGAGGCAGAAAAAAATGGTTTGGAGAACATTTCAAATCTTCCAAAATCTCTTAAAGTTCTTTTAGAAAATCTTTTAAGATATGAAGATGATCTTTCAGTAAATAAAAAACAAATAGACTCTATTAAAGAATGGTTAAAATCAAAAAAATCTAATACTGAAATAGCATATCGACCAGCTAGAGTTTTGCTCCAAGATTATACGGGTATTCCAGCAGTTGCAGACTTGGCCGCAATGAGAGAGGCCGTAAAAGATAAAAATAAAGATCCTAATACTATAAATCCATTGTCAGCTGTTGACCTTGTAATTGATCATTCTGTTCAAGTAGACCAATCTGCTAAATCAGATTCTTTTGAAAATAATGTTGATATAGAATTTGAGAGAAATGGAGAAAGATATTCTTTTTTAAAATGGGGACAGCAAGCATTTAATAATTTCAGAATAGTTCCACCAGGAACTGGAATTTGTCATCAAGTTAATTTAGAATATTTATCAAAAGTTGTTTGGACAGAAGAATTTCAAGGAGACAAATATTTATTTCCTGATACTTTAGTTGGTACTGATAGTCATACTACAATGGTAAATGGGTTATCTGTATTAGGCTGGGGTGTTGGAGGCATAGAAGCGGAAGCAGGTATGTTGGGTCAACCAATTTCAATGCTAATTCCTGAAGTCATAGGTTTTGAGGTTACAAATAAAATGCCTGAAGGCACAACAGCAACCGACTTAGTTTTAACAGTAGTTAAAATGTTAAGAGATAAAGGTGTAGTTGGCAAATTTGTTGAATTTTATGGAGAAGGTTTAAAAAACTTAACTCTTGCAGATAGAGCAACTATTGCAAACATGGCTCCAGAGTATGGTGCAACATGTGGCTTTTTTCCAATTGATGACGAAACATTAAAATATTTAAAATTTTCAGGAAGGGACCAACATACAGTTGATGTAGTTGAACATTATGCAAAAGAACAAGGTTTATGGGCTAGTGATGGTATAGAATTTACCGATAATATTTCATTAGATATGTCTACAGTGGTACCAACTATTTCTGGACCAAAGAGACCTCAAGATAAAGTTTTATTAACAGATGCACCAACTTCATTTAAAAAAGTTTTAGAAGAAGCAACAAATAAAAAAGAACACTCTATTTCAAAAGTTTCAAATACTGATTATGAAATTAGAGATGGTTCAATTCTAATTGCAGCAATAACTTCTTGCACCAACACATCAAATCCAAATGTTTTAATAGGAGCTGGACTACTTGCCAAAAAAGCTGTGGAATTAGGATTAGAAGTTAAACCATGGGTCAAAACTTCCTTAGCACCGGGCTCTCAAGTAGTTACTGACTATTTAGAAAAAGCAGGTTTAAATACTTATTTGGATCATTTAGGATTTAATTTGGTAGGTTATGGTTGTACAACATGTATTGGTAATTCAGGCCCATTACCTGAAAATATAGTAGAGGCTATCCAAAAAGAAAATGTTTATGCGGTTTCAGTTTTATCTGGAAATAGAAATTTTGAAGGAAGAATTTCTCCTCATATCAAAGCAAATTATTTAGCCTCACCTCCATTAGTTGTAGCCTATGCTATAGCTGGTCACATGGAAGTTGATTTGTACAAAGATGCACTTGGTAAAGACAAAGATGGTAACGATATTTATTTAAAAGATATCTGGCCTTCAAATAAAGAAATTGAAGACACTTTAAAACAATCTTTAAATGCAGAAATGTTTATTGAAAGATATTCAAATGTTTCAGAGGGACCTAGTCAATGGCAAAAAATTAAAACAGAAGAAAGCAGTATTTATAACTGGGATGAAGGATCAACATATGTAAAAAAACCACCTTTCTTTGAGAACTTATCAGATGAACCTGAAGGATTTAAAGAAATTAAAGATGCAAGACCTTTATTAATTTTAGGAGACATGGTTACTACAGATCACATTTCACCAGCAGGAAATATTCAAAAAGAAAGTCCAACTGGAGAATATTTTATGGAACATCAAATACTGCCAAAAGATTATAATTCTTATGGTTCAAGAAGAGGAAATCATGAGGTAATGATGAGAGGAACTTTTGCAAATATCAGAATTAGAAATGAAATGGCTCCAGGGACAGAAGGTGGATTTACCAAGATATACCCTGAAGAAAAAGTATTGCCAGTTTATGACGCTGTTGTGGAATATAAAAAAAGAGGAACTGATTTAGTTGTTATAGGAGGTAAAGAATATGGCACAGGCTCCTCAAGAGATTGGGCTGCCAAGGGAACAAAATTATTAGGTGTTAAAGCAGTTATCGCTGAAAGTTTTGAGCGAATTCATCGCTCAAATTTAATAGGAATGGGAATTCTACCTTTGCAATTTACAAATGACATAAATAGAAAAAACCTAAATTTAATTGGTTCAGAATTGATTAGTGTTCTTGATGTTGAAAAAGGTATTAATCCATCAGATGAAGTAATTTTAGAGATAAAATATGCCTCAGGTGATATTAAAAAAGTTAAAACTTTATGCAGAATTGATACTAAAAATGAATTAGAATACTATAAGAATGGAGGCATACTCCAATATGTTTTAAGGAATATGATTTAGTTATGGACGAAGATATTTCAATTATAAATAATAATACTAGAAACGAAAAAGTAAGAAACTTTTTTGTTAATAATAAAAATAAAATTATCTCAACAATAGTATTTTTAATTGTTATCTTGGTAGGTGCTTATAGTTTTGATAAATATAAAACTAATAAGAAAAAAGAAATCTCTAATAAATTTAATTCAATTACTTTAAATTATTCAGAAAATACAAAAGAAAAAACAATTCAAAATTTAATTAAAATTATTAATGAACAAGATCCAACGTATTCAACTTTATCTTTGTATTTTATCATTGATAATAAATTGGTTACAAATCAGAGCGAGATTAATAGTTATTTTGATATTTTAATTGAAAAAACGTCTTTAGATGAAGAAATAAAGAACTTAGTAATATATAAAAAAGCATTATTTAACGCTGACCAAGCTAAAGAAAGTGAATTACTAAATATTTTAAATCCATTAATTAATTCTAAAAGTGTATGGAAATCCCATGCTTTATACTTAATGGCTGAGTTTTTCTATTCCAAAGATCAAAAACAAAAATCAAAAGAATTTTTCGATCAAATTGTCAGCTTAGAAGATGCCAACTCTGATATAAAGCTTCAAGTACAAAAAAGATTGAATAGAGATTTTAGTGATTAGATTAATCTTATTAATTTTTGCATTATTTTTTTTATCCAATTGTTCTATTAATGAGAACTCTCGTATTTGGAAAGACAAAGAAGAAAAAATAAAAAACCAAAAAAAAATAAAAAAATTATTTACTCAACAAAAAAAAATAATTAAAGAATTAAATCCTGAATTAAAATTAGAACTGTCAAAACTAAAAATTAATGAGAGTATTATAAATAATCAAAATAATTTAGGAGCTCTAAATTATAATGGTTTAAACAAAAAAAATGCTACATATAAATTTTCTAAAATAGAAGACACAAATCAATTAAACTATAAACCAATTTTTTTAAATGATGGACTTATATTTTTTGATAGAAAGGGCACTATCACAAGATATGATAAAAATGGTAAGATTATTTGGAAAAAAAACTATTATAAAAAATCTGAAAAAAAATTAAAACCAAAATTATATTTTTTACAACACGATCAAGAATTATTAATAGCAGATAATATTGCAAAATATTATTCTATTAACATTAAATCTGGTGAATTAAACTGGTCAAATAATGGAGCTTATTCTTTCAATTCCGAAATAAAGAAAGATGGAAATAAATTTTTTGTTATTGATTATAAAAACACTTTAAGATCGTTCAGTTTAATTGACGGGACTGAATTATGGAATTTCCAATCAGAGGACTCTTTTGTAATGTCTGATACTAAAAATTCTCTTATTATTATTGATGATTTGGTCATTTTTAATAATTCAATTGGAGATATTACTGCTGTAGATAAAGAAACTGGCTTAATAACTTGGCAACTTCCGACCCAAAGTAATAATATAGTTAATGAGTCTTATAATCTCAAAATTTCAAAATTGGTTTCTGACGGACAGTCAATTTTTTTTTCAAATAATAGAGGTGAATTTTATTCTATAGATGTCAAAACAGGAGTTACAAAATGGATTAATAATATTAATTCTGATATCACACCTGCTATAACTGGAAATTTAATTTTTACTGTATCCAATGAAGGTTATTTACACGTGATTGAAAAAAAAAATGGAAATATAATAAGAATAACAAATCTTTATAATAATTATAAAGTCAAAAAGCGGAAAAATATAAATCCAATTGGTTTTGTTTTAGGAAATACAAATTTATATTTAACAAATAATGATGGTAAAATGATAATTGTAGATTTAATAACAGGAAAAATAATTAATACTGTCAAAGTCTCAAATAATTTTATTTCTGAACCTTTTATTTATAATAAAAGTTTATTTATAATTAGAAATGGATCTATCGTTCAATTTAACTAAAAATGTTCTTAAAATTTTTAGATAAAGTAGGTCGAAAAAAAGTAGTTTTAGATAGAGGGCCTTCTCACCCAAGATACAGTGAAGCTAAACCTTGGATGAATAGATACTATGTTTTGTTTAGATACAGACCTAAATGGTTTCCTTTTAATATTTTAATCCATGAAATGCTTGCTGATGATCATGGTGAAGGTGTGCACAACCATCTATGCCCATATATTACAATAATCTTAAGAGGTGGGTATTGGGAGACTACTAGAAAGGGTAAATTTTGGAGAAAACCTGGTTACATAGGATTTCGTTCAGCAAACGATCATCATAGAGTAGATTTAAAAGAAGGTACGAACCCTATGACAATTTTTATACCAGGACCATTTGGATTAAGAAAAGGCTCAAGATCTGAGTATGGTATAGATTTTAAGACTAAAAAATGAATTTAAATAAATTATTTCTTCATCACTGCAAAAAAAATAATTTAGAGGTTAATACTAACCAAGTAAATTTAATTGAAGAGCTAAGTAGCTTTTATAATTTAAATTTTAATAAATCTTTTATTAAAAAAATATTTTCTTCAAAAGACAATAAAGTTGGATTTTATTTACAAGGTGATGTTGGAGTAGGCAAAACAATGATTTTGAATTTTTTTTATGACAATTTTAATTTTTCAAAGAAAAGACTTCATTTTAATGAATTTATGATTGGTTTTCATGATTTTGTTTTTAAAAATAAAGGCGATAAACAAGGATATATTATAAATAAATTTGTTCTTAAATTGAAACAGAAATATGAGTTAATTTATTTTGATGAATTTCAGGTCACAAATATAGTAGATGCAATGATTTTAGGAAATCTTTTTAAAAAAATATTTGATGAAAATATAAAAGTTTTATTTTCTTCTAATGTAAAAATTAATGATCTTTATAAAGATGGATTGCAAAGGGATCAGTTTCTTCCCTTTATTAAGATAATGAAAAATGAATGTCACCAAAAAAATCTTACTATTGAAGAAGATTATAGAAAATCTCAAAATAAAAAAAATGAGAGATTTTTTTACCCTTTAAATGAAGCAACTAATTTTAAAGTTAATAAATATTTTAGACAAATTACAAAAGATCTATCTCTCAAGGAGAAAATTTTAATAATTAAAGGAAGAAAATTTACTATTAAGAATTATTATGAGGGTGTAGCAAGATTTAATTTTAAAGATTTATGCGCCAAAAATATTGGAGCTGAAGATTATATAAAAATCGCAGAAACCTGTGATTTTATAATAATAGAGAATATTCCCAATTTTAATAATATTAATTCCAATCAACAACAAAGATTTATAACTTTGATTGATATTATTTATGAAAAAAATATCCCGCTTATAGTTACCTCTCAACAAAAACTGGAATCAATAAGTTCTTCCAATAATCTAGAACAATCTTTTAAAAGAACAATTAGTAGGCTTTATGAATTAACATCAGTTAAATCGAACTATCTGTAAGGGTCGTAAGCCCATTGCAAGATAGCTTGTCTTTGTCTTCTTCTGCATCCTAAATCACCCTTTTCACAATTTTTCTCAATTGCAAGCACATGTCTTCGAAAATTTTTCCACCTTTTTATTTGTATTTCATCAATATGTGAAATTCTTCTTCCGCTAGTAAATCTGCAATACCATTGAAACCAACCCAAAGGATCTTCCTTAAAAATCCATCCTTTTTCAATCCAATGCTCTCTTGATAAACCTGAGGCAATTTTAAATCTATTTAAACTCACATCAAAATTTTTACTTAGTTTTACATTTTTAAACCAAGATTGAGGAAATTCTTTTACATTTAAACCAAAATATGAACCTCCAAAAACGCCTAATTCCATCATTCTTTTAGGCGTCAATTCGGGTTTAAAAATTTTATAGAAATCTAAATTAATAATTTTTTTTTTTAAAATTTTTTTCATTGAATTTAGCAAACTTATTGATTGATAAGTTTTTTATACATTTCTTTGTCAGTATCACCTTCACATCCTATAACAAGAATATTAGATTTTTTATTAAGCTGTAAATTTTCTTTAATATTATGATCTTCACAACTAGTAATTAAACTTATTACTCCAGGCGCAGAATTTTCTCCTGCTATAATTTTTTCATCACTAAAACTTGAATTTCCAAGTAATTTCATCGTATATGCAATATCATCATCAGGTAGACTGATGCAATGTTTAATTGAATTTTTTAAAATTTCCCATGGGACTAATGATACTTCTCCACATGACATCCCGCCCATTAAGCTCTCTCTTTTAATATCAATTTTTTCTATTTTTCCAGTTTTAATGCTTTCTAAAACACAAGCTGCACTGTCGGGCTCCACTACTAAAGTAACAGGAATATAATCTAAATATCTTGCAATACCTGCTACCATTGCTCCAGCCATTCCTCCAACACCTGCCTGTAAAATTATGTGAGAAATTTTTTCGTTATTAATCTGATTAACAATTTCTTTCATCATTACAGTATAACCAGCCATAGTATATTTAGGCACTATCATATAATCTTTCCATGCAACATCCTGAACAATTTGCCAATTGTTTTCTGTAGACTGCTTGATGCACTCAATTAATGATTTTTCATAATTACCTTTTACTTTAATTACATCTGCTCCGAGATCAGCCATAGCTTGTCCTCTAGCATCACTTACAAATTCACTAATAAAAATTTTACACTTAATACCTAATCTTCTAGCACCCCAGGCTACGGATCTTCCATGATTTCCAGCTGTAGCAGTAGCAACTACAATTTGCTTATTCCCTTGGGTTACTTTTTCAACTGCATAAGCACCGCCTAGTGCTTTAAACGATTTTAAATCAAATCTTTTACTCTCATCCTTGTAATAAATATTATTTAAATTTAATTCTTTAGATAATTTATTTAAAGTTATTAACGGAGTAGGGCTATATCCTTCCCATTTTGAAATACTAGAATAAGCATTATCAATTTCTTTTTCAGACAATGAACTTAAAATTTTTTTTTTATTAAATAAATAATTTTTATTATCTAAAAATTCTGAAAATTTCCATTGATGACCATTGGATAGAATTGTCATAATCTAACAGTCTAAAGTATTATCTTTTTCCCACTTTGTGACTGGTTTTTTCTTACTAAATGAAGATTTATTTTTAAAATCTTTAATTTCTAAGCTTTTGAGTTTTATATAACTTTCAATAACATCTTTACCAAATGCTTCTGCAAGAGGTTTACTTTTTTGAAGCATTGAAATTGCTTGGTTAATATCATTTGGTAACCTTTTAAGTTTTGGATATTTTTTATAGTCTTTGTACATATTGCAATGTAATGGTTTTCCAGGATTTATTTTTTTATTAATCCCTTCAAGTCCAGCAGCAATTATTCCTGCTTGAAGCAGATACGGGTTCGCAGAGCCATCCATTAATCTTAATTCAAATCTTCCTTGATCAGGAATTCTAATCATGTGAGTTCTATTGTTTCCTGTATAAGAAATACTACTTGGAGACCACGTTGCTCCAGATTTAGTTGGTGGTGCATTAATTCTTCTGTAACTATTAATTGTTGGATTAAAAAAAGCTGACAATGCTTGTGTATTATTCATTATTCCACCCAAAAAATTGTAAGCGAGTTTGCTAAGACCAAGTGAGTTTTTTTTATCTAAAAATTTATTATTTTTACCATTCCAAACAGAAACGTGAGCATGACAACCGTTTCCAGTTAAATTATGAAAAGGTTTTGGCATAAAGGTTGCTCTTAAACCATGTTTTTCAGCCAAGCTTTTAACCATATATTTAAAGAATACGTGTCTATCTGCTGTAACAAGAGAGTCTGTATAATCCCAGTTCATTTCAAATTGACCATTAGCATCCTCATGATCATTTTGATAAGGCTTCCATCCCATGGTAATCATACAGTCACAAATTTCTTTAATTAAGTCATATCTTCTCATTAAAGCTGACTGATCATAGCAAGGTTTAGATTGTATATCTCTTTGATCGGCAATTGACGAACCATCTTCTGAAATTAAAAAATATTCACATTCAACACCAGACTTCATTTGTAATTTTTTTTGAGACATTTTTTTAATTTGTTCTTTAAGCATTACTCTTGGAGAAGCTTTTACAGGTTTGCCATTCATGTACAAATCTGACGCTAACCAACCAATTTCTTTATTCCAAGGTAATTGAATTAAACTATCTGGATCAGGCACTCCAAACATATCGCTATCTGCAGGTGTCATATCCAACCAAGTAGCAAACCCAGCAAATCCTGCTCCGTTTTTTTGCATCTCTGCTATAGCTTGAGCAGGAACTAATTTAGATCTCAAAACTCCGAATAGATCTACAAAGCTAATTAAAAAATATTTAATTTTTTTTTGTTTAGCAATTTGTGAAAGATTTTTTGGCATAATTAATCCTACTTGTTTAAAAAGTGTTAATCAATTATTTTTTTCCAGGAACCCAATCCGTACCAGCCAAAGGAACACCTGCCATAGCTGCAGCTTCTACTGTTAAAGCACATAAATCTTCAGGCTCAAGATTGTGTAGATTATTTTTTCCACATGCTCTTGCAAGAGTTTGAGCTTCGAGCGTCATTACTTTTAAATAATTAGTTAATTTTTTTCCAGCTTCAACAGGATTTAATCTTTTCATTAATTTAGGATCTTGAGTTGAAATTCCAGCTGGGTCATTACCTTCGTGCCAATCATCATAAGCTCCAGCAGTCGTTCCAAGATTATTATATTCTTTTTCCCATTTAGGATCATTATCACCAATCGCAATCATAGCTGCACTACCAATAGATACCGCATCAGCACCTAAGGCCAAAGCTTTTGCAACATCAGCTCCGTTTCTAATACCACCAGAAATTACTAATTGTACTTCACGATGAGAATTTAAATCTTGTAATGCTTTTACAGCAGGCCTAATACAAGCAAGAGTCGGTTGACCAACATTTTCAATAAATACTTCTTGAGTAGCTGCTGTTCCTCCTTGCATTCCGTCAAGTACAACAACATCTGCTCCCGCTTTAACAGCCAAAGCTGTATCATAATAAGGTCTTGCTCCAGCTATTTTGATGAATATTGGAACTTTCCATTTTGTGATCTCTCTTAATTCTAAAATCTTAATTTTTAAATCATCTGGTCCTGTCCAATCAGGATGTCTACAAGCGGATCTTTGATCAACTCCTTTTGGTAATGTTCTCATCTTAGCTACCCGATCATTAATTTTTTGACCTAACAACATTCCACCACCCCCAGGTTTTGCACCTTGACCAATAACGACTTCAATTGCATCAGCTTTTCTTAAATCATCAGGATTCATGCCATATCTTGAAGGTAACAACTGGTAAACTAAATATTTTGATTGACCTCTTTCCTCTGGTGTCATTCCCCCATCTCCAGTAGTTGTAGATGTTCCCGCAGCACTTGCTCCTCTTCCTAATGCTTCTTTAGCAGCACCTGATAAGGCTCCAAAACTCATACCGGCAATTGTAATAGGAATATCCAATTCTAATGGTTTTTTTGCGTACTTAGTTCCAAGTGTAACATTTGTGGTACATTTCTCACGATATCCTTCCAATGGATATCTGGACATAGATGCCCCCAAAAATAATAAGTCATCAAAGTGTGGAAGTTTTCTTTTTGATCCACCACCTCTTATGTCATAAATTCCAGTTGCTGCAGCTCTTCTTATTTCAGAATTTGTATATTCATCAAATGTCCAAGATTGACGAGGGTGAGTTTTATTTTTTTTCATTATTAATAATTTGATAAATTATCTATTTTAAAATTGTATAATTTTCTTGCAGATCCGTATCTTTTAAAATTTTCAGCTTTATAATTTTTTATATTTGCTTCTTTTAAAAGTAAGTTAAGTTTTTTAATATGTTTTTTATCCATTTTTTTTTCAACACAATCTGCACCAAGTGATTTAACATTACCTTTTATATATATGTTTGTTTCATATAAACTATCACCTAATGCCTCACCAGCATCACCACATACTACCATATTACCTGATTGAGACATAAAACCAGACATATGTCCAACAGACCCTTTAACAACAATATCAATTCCTTTCATGGAAATACCACATCTTGAACTTGCATCTCCATCAATTACTAATAGACCGCCATGAGCGGTAGCACCAGCAGATTGAGAAGCATTTCCCTTAACATGAACTTTACCAGACATCATATTTTCAGCTACACCGGTGCCTACATTGCCATTAATAACAATGTTTGCTTTTTGATTCATTCCAGCACAGTAATATCCGACATGTCCTTTAATATTAATATTCATTTCTTCAGTTAAACCAGCACATACTGCATGATTACCCTCAGGATTTATAATTGTAAAATTACGATCATTTTGTTTTCGATCTAAATTTTGTAGCTTTTCATTAATATCTCTTAATTTTAATTTTTTAAGATCTAGTTTCATTAATTTCCCCATGAGTAAACTATACCAGGCTCTGGTTCAAAAATTTTAGCACTATTTACATCTGGTAAATGAGCCATTGCTTGAAATTCTGAGGCGATCGCAACATAGTTTTTGGTTTCAGCTATTACAGCAGGTTTACAAGCTATTTCATCTCGTACAACCGCGAATCCTTTTTTAGTTCCAGTAATAAAAGTGTAAAAACCATCTAAATCTTTTAAGCCTGAAGTGAGAGTGTCTTTCAATGACTTTTTATTTGATAAACTATTAGATACATAACCTGCTGCAACCTCAGTATCATTTTCAGAATTAAAAATATTTCCTTTTTTAATAAGTTCTCTTCTAAGATTGTTGTGATTTGATAAAGAACCATTATGCACTAAGCATTCGTCTTTTCCAGTTGAGTAGGGGTGAGATCCATCAGTTGTAATTGCACTTTCTGTTGCCATTCTTGTATGACCTATTCCATGAGTACCACTAAATGAATCTAGTTTAAATTTTTTTACTATATCTTTTGGATTTCCAACTTGTTTAAATATTTCTATAGAATGCCCATAGCCTACTATTGAAACTTTAGGGAAACTAGTGTTAATGATTTTTATTACAGTTTTAGGTTCAATAAGAGTCTTAAGAATTACATGGTCCGCATGTTGACTTAATTGTATTTTCTTAATTTTATTAGAGATTTCTTTTTTAAATTTTTTAAAGTTTAGATCATTGATACATAGAGAATATTTAAAAATATCCTTTTTTTCATTTTTGTAGACTGCAAACCCTGCACTATCAGGGCCTCTCGACTCCATGTTATTCAGCATACCTGATAACATTTTACCTAAATTTTTTTCAAATTTTTTTGTTTTAAGATAAATGCCAACAATTCCACACATAAGTTTTTTGTTAAATTATATTAATGATAATAAGAAATCTTTATAGTAGATAAGATTTACTACTACAATGATGATAATAGCCGCTATCACTCCATATTTAGCTTTTGGAAAGGCGACCCCTCTCATTTTGGTAGGTCTAAGTTCTTCGTTATTTTTGTCAGTCATATTTTAATTAAAAAAAAGGGCGCCACAATTAAGTAGCGCCCAAATTTTTACTTTATATTACCAGTCGGTAATATTGCTTTTATGATCATTAGCACCATGTTTTTTTCTAGCCAATCTAGAAAGTTCATTACTTTCTGAATTGTTAGTAATAACATGCCAACCGATCCAGATAACTATACCTAAAATAACCAGTAGAGTTTCACTAGATCCAGCTCCCGGATAAACTGCTCCGACAACCTCTTCAGCACTTAAATGATCTATCCAGTTTGTGACTGTAGCCATATTTTTCTCCTTTACCTGGTTGCAGATGAAACTGCTTTTTCATCTTCTTTTGCAGTCTCCATCATTTCATAGTCTAATCCAGCTATTTCTACTTCTCGTGGGATTCTTAATTTACCCATTCCGCTAAGTACTTTAGCTATGATATAGCCTGGTAACATTCCAAGAACTCCGAACATTATAATTGCTCCTAGGAATTGCCCCAATGGATTGATTGATGCGTAAGTTGATCCGTCCCACATAGCTCCAACACTGTATCCTGATGAAGGATAGCCATTTAAAACAAATCCACAAATCACAAGACCAACGAAACCAGCATAACCATGCACTGCAACTGCGCCAACTGCATCATCAATTTTGAACTTACGTTCAACCCAGTAATGAAGTTTGTAAGCAATTACAACACCGATCATACCAATGATCATTGCTTGAATTGGATGATATAAATCATTTCCAGCTGAAGCACAGATGACACCTGCTAGTCCACTTGAGTAAGTCCAGAAAGGATCACCTTTAGCGATCACATATCCGGCCAATAATCCACCTGATAGTGACATCAGGAAGTTAAAGGTAATACCACTCAGTGTGGTAGGGGTTACATATATGTTTGTAGCTGTCCAATAGGTTACACCTTCCATTCCATATTCGGGCCCAAGATCAAATATCGGTATATTACATGCCGCATAGAATCCCCAGAAACCAGTATAAATTAAAAATAATCCAACTGTAACTAGCCAAGGATTTCTTGGTCCTATATTTCTTGGCTCACCACTTGATGAGAATTTTCCAATTCTTGGTCCTAAAACCACTAGAACACCTAAAGCAAACCCACCCGCAATTGCGTGAATTACTCCTGATGCATAAGCATCATGGTATCCTAAAATTTTAAGCATCCATCCATCAAAGTGCCATCCCCAAGCAGCATCGATTGTCCAAAATACAGATCCTATTGCTATTGCTAAAATTCCAAATGCAAAAGTTGTAATTCTTTCGATGATTGCTCCAGAAACGATAGAAGCCGCTGTCCATGAAAATAGTAAGAATGCAGCCCAGAAAACACCACTTATGTGATCACCTAAATTGATCGCCATAAACTCTGAGTTTGCTAAATACCATTTAGAACTAAAAGTACTATCGTCGGTAATCAACGCTGTACTCTCCGTCATTATTGAAGGTGCAATTCCAGGACCTGTTGGAAATGCCCAGTAAATCCACCAACCAAAGAAAAACCAAGTTACTGTTACCAAAGGTATCAGCATTGTATTTTTCATAAGAGTATGTTGGTGATGTTTGTATCGAGAAGCTCCAACTTCATACATACAGAAACCGACGTGAATTAAAAACATCAGTACCACTGTTACCCAGTAGTAAAATTCTGTAAATATGGTTGTAAGAGCGCCTAACTGATCAGTCATTTTCTCTCTCCCATATTAGTTTATGAAACCCTACAAAATTTTCTGATTCGATACAAACGAAAGAATGATTAAAAACCTAGTGTGAACACTGGGTTTTTAATAAAATATCAACTTATGATTGTGTATTTAAAATTTTAAGTAAGCTTTTTTCAAATCAACAAGAGGATGTTTAGGAGACATTTGAAACTTAACTAGAAGTTCTCTTGCAATCATATCTCTGTCTTGTTGATTATTTGGAAGTTTGATTGAACTTGGAATAGTAACCCAACCATTAGCATTTCTACAAAACACTGCAGGTCTACCTTCTTCATAACCCATATGAACATCTTCTAACCAATTCAAATCATCCCATCCCATAGCTTCCACATATTTTTTTAAGAAAGGTGTCATCTTATTATAATCTGGAAGAAGGTTTACATCATATCGGTAACCGATTGACTGACCAATCATTTTTTCTCTAGCTGTTTCCTTTTTCTTTCCTAGCTGTTGGTCTTTTACAGCTTTTGATTTAACAACTTTCTTTTTATTTTTTTTCTTAACCATAATTACCCCTAAATTTTATGATAGTTATCTACACCAACTGTATAATTAGTCCCAGCTAAAGGAACTTTTGCTAAAGCAGATGCTTCTGAAGTTAGTGCAGCTAAATCTTCTGGCTCTAGAGAGTGGATATTTGTTTTACCACAAGCTCTTGCTAAAAGTTGAGCTTCTAACGTCATTGCATGAAGGTAGTTATAAACTCTTAATGCAGCTGCATCAGGATTTAATCTTGCTCTTAATTTAGGATCTTGAGTTGCAACACCAACTGGACAACGACCTGTGTGACAGTGATAACATTCACCAGCTTTTACACCCATTTCTTTTTCAAAATTAGCTTCTGGAATATCTTTATTACAGTTTAAAGCCATCATTGAACCAGTACCGATTGCAATCGCATCAGCTCCAAGTGCCAAAGCTTTAGCCATATCAGCACCATCTCTTACACCGCCAGCATAAATTAATGTAACTTTTCCCGTTTTACCAACATCATCAATAGCTCTTCTAGCTTCTCGAATTGCAGCAATTCCAGGTATTCCAGTGTTTGCAGCAGCAATATGTGGACCAGCTCCAGTAGAACCTTCCATTCCATCTAAGTAAATAGAGTCAGGATCACATTTAGCAGCCATACGAACATCATCGTAAACTTTTGATGCACCAAGTTTTAATTGAATTGGAACTTTATTTTTTGTTAATTGTCTTAATTCTTCAACTTTTAATGCTAAGTCATCTGGACCTAACCAGTCCGGGTGTCTAGCAGGTGATCTTTGGTCTATACCAGATGGTAATGATCTCATTTCAGCAACTTGATCAGTTACTTTTTGACCCATTAAGTGTCCACCCATTCCAACTTTTTGACCTTGTCCGATAAATACTTCAATTCCATCTGCAAGTTGAGCATGATGAGGATTAAATCCGTATCTAGATTGAATACATTGGTAGTACCATTTTTCAGAATATCTTCTTTCATCTGGTATCATTCCACCTTCACCTGAACATGTAGCACTTCCAGCCATAGTAGCTCCTCTTGCTAATGCAGTTTTTGCTTCATAAGATAGTGCACCAAAACTCATACCAGTAATATAAACAGGTATATCTAACTCAATAGGGTTTTCACATCTTGGACCAATTACAGTTTTAGTCTCACATTTTTCTCTATAACCTTCAATCACAAATCTTGTTAGTGTTCCAGGTAAAAAAACCAAATCATCAAATGTTGGAATTGGTTTCATCAATGCCATTCCACGCATTCTGTATCTTCCTAGCTGAGCCTTAATATGAATATCGTCTATTACTTCAGGAGTGAAAATTGCATTATGACCTAATAAACTTTTATTTCTTTTTCCTTCTTCATAAGCGTGTACATCAGCTTTTCCACCGACACTTCCATTACTTTTTTTCTTTTTGGTTTTTTTCTTAGGCATTAAATTGCTCCTTTCTTTTCTGTAGGTTCTAAATTATCGTAATTCCATAATTTTTTACCAGCTACAATTTTTTTCATTTTGCTGACATCAAAATTTTCTCCAATTTCAGCAACTTTTAATTTTCTTCTTAACCAATCTTGATCACTTTTTGTAAGCTCTGAATCAATTGCATCACTACCATAAGAGCCAATACTTCCACCTATGAATATTGTCCCATCATACATAGAGTCTCCTAAATTTATTCCAACATCACCAAGAATAATAATTCTTCCTCTTTGCATCATAAAACCTGTAAATGCACCAGCGTCACCACCTATAATGATTGTCCCGCCTTTCATATCAATACCAGTTCTAGCACCAACACTACCTTTGCAGATTAAATCTCCACCTCTAATAGCTGCACCAAAACATGATCCTGCATTTTTTTCAATGACAACTTTACCTGCCATTAAGTTTTCTGCACAAGACCAACCAACTCTACCATTGATTCTAACTGTAGGACCATCACATGAACCCATACCAAAATAACCCAAACTTCCCTCAAATATTAAGTTTAGTTTATTAAGTATACCAACACCTAAACTATGTTTTCCTTGAGGATTTTTAATAACAATAGTTCCATAACCTTGGCTCATAAGATTATCAATTTCTTTATTAGCTTCAGGTGCTGACATATCTTTTACATCAAGATCTGTTCTTTTATTAAAATCAACGTCGTAAGTACCAAAGTAATAAAAATTTTCAGCTTCATCAGGATTAAAAAACTTTTGTTGAGTTCTTCCCGTTAAAACCTCAGTGTGCATACCCATTGACTGGGCTTTTGATTGTTTCTCGTTTGTTTTTAAATTTGCCATACTTTTACCTCCCCATCAAATGGATCATATGTATCAATTTCTTGTGGAAGAACAGATCTTATTGCTATTTCTTCTGAACCCATAGCAACCAAATCATCTGATTCGTAAAGAACCAATGGTTTTGCTGCCATAGTATCTTTTGCCATTCCCAAAGAATCTTTTGTTGCAACAAAATAAGTAAATACCCCGTCAAGACCAGTAAGTGATGCTTTCATTCCTTCTTCTAGACTTGCACCTTCTCTCATCTTTTGAGCGATATAAACTGCGATTAACTCTGAGTCACACTCAGACATAAATCTCATACCTTTATTTTCCAACATTCTTCTATTGTTCCAGTAATTAGTTAACTGACCG
>CABXRX010000009.1 GCA_902514745.1 uncultured Pelagibacteraceae bacterium
ACTAGAACTAAAAGATATAGAAAAAATGTTGATGAGGCATATGACAATTTAGATCAAATAGTAATATTTATACAGGATCATGATAAATTAAAAAAACTTTCTCCAGAGATTAAAGAACTTAAATATAATATTGATAATAAAAATTATGAGGAATCAATTACAATAATTGATAATCTTTTTGAGAAACTTAGCGAAATTTCAGGTGCTGAAGAATTTGCGAATAAATTGGATGATTTAATTACAATTATAGATAACGATGAAGTTGATGAGGAAAAATTAATTTCTACAAGCTCAGAAACATTTACTTTATTTAATCAAGAAGTTTCTTGGAGAGAAGTTGCTAATAAAAATTTATTACCTGAGTTAATGAAATACAACGAGATAATTAAAAATAATATTGGTTTAAGACGACAATCTAAATTAACCACAGAACAAGCAAAATTTGTTGCAAGATGTAACTCTGTACATCGAGATGTATCGTTAAATTTTTAATTAATGGAAAATTATATTTTACCTAAAAGACAGGCTATTACTGTTTTTTTTGTATTTGCTTTTGGATATTTTTTATCTTGTTTGTTAAGAGCGATCACAGCCACACTTTCTCCGGTTTTAACTCTAGAATTTGAATTAATGGCAGCAGACCTTGGATTACTAGCGGGAGGTTATTTTTTAGGTTTTGCATCTATGCAAATTCCTCTTGGATATTTGTTAGATAAGTTTGGACCAAAAAAAATTGTTTCATCATTTCTATTAATAGCATTTATTGGAACAGTATCTTTTGCACTTGCTGAGAACTTTTCAGGATTATTAATTTCTAGAATATTAATCGGAGTTGGAGTAAGCGCTTGTTTAATGGCACCATTAACAGGTTATAGAATTTGGTTTGCAGAAAACCAACAACAAAGAGCAAACTCTTGGATGTTAATGATTGCATCATTAGGATTTCTATCTTCAACATTACCCATTCAACTTTTGTTACCATCTTTAGGTTGGAGATGGATATTTGGTGGGATTGCAGCATTAATATTAATTAGCATATTTTTAATGTTAGTTTTTATTCCAAAGTGGGATCATCAAAATAATATAGAAGAAAATTCCCCAAAATCAGGATCTTTGGCTGATGTATGGAATGATAAATTTTTTATAAGCGTTATTCCAATGGGCTTATTTAATTATGGAGGATTGATGGCCATTCAAACTCTATGGGCTGGACCTTGGATGACAAGAGTTGCTGGCTACACTCCACTTGAAAGTGCCACAGGATTATTTTGGATAAATATAACAATGCTTATTTCATTTTTCTTATGGGGTTATTTTTTACCAAGAATTACTAATTTAGGTTTTAGTGCATTAAGAATTTTAAAACTCGGCTTACCTATTAGTTTTATAGTAATGATAGGCATTATTATTTTAGGCTCAAAAGCAGGAGCGTTTTATATAACATTATTTATTTTAAGCTCAATTTTTTTATCTGTAACACAACCAGCTGTTGGATTATCATTTCCCAGTCATTTAGCTGGTAAAGCTCTTACTTCATTTAATCTATTAATATTCTTAGGAACTTTTATTATGCAGTGGTTAATGGGATTAGTAATAGATTTGGTAAAAAATTTTGGTTATTCAGAAATATTGGGTTTTAAAACAGCCTTTTCTACCTTCTTAATTTTAAGTCTTATCTCTTATATATTTTTTTTAATTATTAATAAAAAATCTTAAATTTTTAACAATGAATAATTTAAAAGATAATTATTTACCACTGGTGTTACTTTTTATTCAACCAATTTTCATGGCTTCAAATTTAATAGTAGCTAGAGGTGGCATTGAATTTGTTCCACCTATCTCATTGGCATTTTGGAGATGGGCAATTGTTTTTATAATACTATTACCTTTTACTTATCTACCTTTAAAAAAAAATTTTAAAATTTTAATTAAAGAATATAAAAAATTATTTTTTCTTGGAGCAATGGGATGTGGAGTATGTGGTGCATTTCCATTTTTGGCAGGTGAAACAACAACAGTTACCAACATGGGTATAATTTATACCTCTTCTCCAATATTTATAATTTTAATCTCTGCATTTTTTTTTGGTGAAAAGATAAGTCTAGCTAAGATGATTGGTCTAGTTGCCTGCTTATTAGGAGTTTTCTTAATTATTATTAAAGGTGATTTAGATTTATTACTAAATTTAAACTTCACAATTGGTGATATTTGGATGCTAGCAGCTTCAATTGGTTGGGCTCTGTACTCAGTTTACCTTTTTTACTGGAAAAGTAATTTACCAATCTTTCAAAGATTTACATTGGTTGCTTTTTTTGGAGCTGTTAGCTTGTTTCCTTTTTATATTTTTGAGGAAATAATGATTAAAAAAACTTTATTTAATTCTGATTTTTTTGTCTGGGCAATATTTGCCGCCGTTTCTCCTGGGATAATCGCTTTTTCCATGTACACCTATGTCCAAAAAAAACTAGGAGCCTCTTTGACTGGCTTTACACTCTATATTTTTACAATTTACGCAGCAATTTATGGTTATTTATTTTTTGATGAAAAATTGGAATCTTATCATTATGTTGGAACTATTTTGGTATTTTTTGGTGTTTATTTAGCAAAAAAAAATTATGAAATTAAAACGTAGGAATTTTCTTTTGGAAGTCATTATCGGAATATTATTAATTTATATTTCAGTACTTATTGTATTGTTTATATTCCAGCGAAACTTAATGTACCATCCCGATGAAAATAATTATTTTGGTGACAAGATAGAGGTAGAAATTGAAAAAGTTAAAATTAAAACTTTTGACGATATAAATTTATTAGGTTGGTTTCATAAAAAAGATCTCAAAAAATATAAAACAATAATTTATTTTCATGGAAACGCGGGAAAATTGGAAAATAGAATTCATAAATTAAACCATTTTAGAGATATGGATGTTAATTTTTTAATCATTGCATGGAGAGGTTTTAGCGGGAACGATGGTAAGCCTTCTGAAAAAGGGCTTTACATAGATGGAAACAGTGCAATTGAATGGTTAAAGAACTTAGGTTTAAATGAAAGAGATATTATAATTTATGGAGAGTCGCTTGGAACTGGTATTGCAACTGAAATAGCACAAAGTAACAATTATGCTGGTTTAATACTTGAGACACCTTTTACATCAATGGTTGAGGCTGCAAAAAATTTTTATCCATATATTCCAGTGTCTTTTTTGTTGAAGGATAAATATGACAATCAAAATAAAATGAAAAATATAAATATTCCTGTTTTAGTTATGCATGGTGAAGTCGATCAGATAGTCCCTTTCCGTATGGGTGAAAAAATCTATGAAATTGCTAATCAACCAAAGTATTCTTATTTTACAAAATTTGACGATCATATGATGGAATATGATGAAAAGCTTCTATTAGCCTTAAAAAAATTTATAAAAAGTTTAAATTAAGCCACATTCCAAACAAATATAGCACAAATTTTTTCATTAAATATTTTGTATGAAGAAAACGCTTTTAATATTATTTATTTTTTTATCTTTAAAAAATTTTCTTTTAGCAGATGAAAATAAATTACAGATTCATAACTTATTTCATATAGATCAGATGAACTCACATAATGAAAATTTCGCTCTATATTTTAAAACAAGAGAGAAGGCGATATTAGCAAAAGGAGAAAATAGTAACTATATAAATGATTATCCTAAAGATCTTTATATGTATGATTATAAAACGGAACATTCTTTTCCATTAATTTCTTATGAGTGGTTTCCTAAAAGAGCTAAACACTTTCTTAAAGAATATGATTTTCCAGTTTTTCCTGATGATTTTGCTTATTATCTTTTAAAAGATAACAAAACATTGGTAATGATAAGTGCTGTTAAAAGCTTAAATGCTAATTTTAAATTTGATATTAGTGAAAAAAAATTAGAGCTCTATCCTAAGAATGGAAAATTTGATTTTATTATTTCATCAATAGCTAAAAATTGTGGACATGATAATTTCAAAGAGAATTATAAGTGTAGCTTCTATAAACCTTTAATATCAAGCACTTTAATCAATTAATTTGAGTGAATGCATCAGCAAATTTTTCTGCTTCAAAAATTTGTAGATCATCTTCTTTTTCTCCTAATCCCAAAGCTATAATTGGAAGCTTGTATTTTTTTGCAACAGCTAAAAGAATTCCTCCCTTAGCTGTACCATCTAACTTTGTCATTATTAAACCAGTGATTGGAATAATTTTATTAAATTCTTCAACTTGATTAATTACATTTTGACCTGAAGTGGCATCTAAAACTAAAATTACATCATGTGGAGCTTCGGGGTCTATCTTCTTGGTTACATTTGCAATTTTTCTATACTCCTCCATTAAATTTTTTTTATTTTGTAATCTTCCAGCTGTATCAATTAAAACTTGATTAAAACTATTTTCAATTGCCCCCTCTATAGCTTTATATGCTACAGATGCTGGATCTGCACCTTGTGAAGATTTAGTTATCTCAACTTCAACTTTGTTTGCCCAATTTTCTAGTTGTTCAATAGCTGCAGCTCTAAAAGTATCTGATGCTGCAAGCATAACCTTATTTCCATTTGCTTTTAATATTTTACTAATTTTACCAATAGTTGTTGTTTTTCCAACTCCGTTAACACCCGATATTAATGTTGCATTAATTTTTTCTTTTTTTTTAAAAAAAGAATTGTTCTCAAGTGGCTTCATTAAAGAAATAATATACTCTTTCAAAATTATACTTATCTCATCTGCAATATCTTTTTTTGGATCAATTTTACTATCTGAGATTATTTCCTTAATTTCAGATGCAGCAACAACCCCAACATCAGATTGTATTAAATATTCTTCAATTCTATCTAGTGTTTTGTCATCTATTTCCTTTTTAACAACAATATCTCTTAAGCCAGATGTAAAAGCGGATGCACTCTTCTTAAAACCAGATTTAAATTTATCAAAAATTCCCATTAAATATTAATCTCAATATTCTTAATATCTGAGACAGGTCCTTTCATGTGAACACTATTATTCTCATCAATTGATATTGATAGTTTACCTAGTGCAAATTCAATATCAGTCTTTTTATCTATTAATCCATTTATATTTGCTGCTACAGCGGTAGCACATGCTGCAGTTCCGCATGCTTTTGTTAGTCCAGCACCTCTTTCCCAAACCTTAACTTTAATTAGTTTTTTAGAAATAACTTTTGCAAGAGTGACATTACATTTTTCTGGAAAAAAATTATGATTCTCTATTTCAGGTCCTATTTTTTTTAAATCATAGTCTTCAATATTATCTACAAAAAAAATAACATGAGGATTTCCTACATTTACAGAAGTTCCTCCCACAAGTTCAATGTTATTTTTGTTAATAATTTTGATATTCAAGTTTTTAGTATCCAAATTTTTGTTTAATGGAATTTCATCCCAATTAGTTTTTGGAATTCCAATTTCAGTTTCTACTAAATTACCGCCTAAAATTTGCGATTTTAAAACTCCAGAAGAAGTCCATAGTGTAATTTCTTTATTGTTATTTTCTTTTGATAATAGATCGGCCACACATCTAGTACCATTACCACAAGCTCCAGAAATACTTCCATCCGAATTATAAAATTCTAATCCAGCATCTTTCGTGCTACTTTTTTCAATAAAGATTAGCTGATCACATCCAATAAAGTCACGATCACATATTTTAATGATCTGATTTTTGGTTAGGTTATAATTATGACTTCTTTGATCAATAATTACAAAATCATTGCCTAATCCATCCATTTTAAAAGCTTTAATATTCATATATAGATATTTAACTTATTTATTGACTTTTTGAACCTCTATTATAGGTTGTTGCCGTTTCCGCAAAAACATTAACTTTGCGGTGTCTTTGGAAACAAAGAGATCGACACTAGTCAGCGAGGCTTCGCCCACTAGTGCGATTACTGCTGTGCGTAATAAATATGTTTGAAAATTTAACAAGTAAATTCGAAGAAATTTTTTCTTCTTTAAAAAAAGCTCCTTCACTCGATGAAGCCCAAGTAGATGAAGGACTAAGAGGTATTAGACAAGCTCTTTTAGAAGCAGATGTTACTTTGGAAGTAGCGAAAGACTTTATTGAAAATGTAAAACCAAAGGTTCTGGGGCAAGAAATTATTAGATCAACTTCTCCAGGAGACATGGTCGTAAAAATTGTTTACGATGAATTAGTTAATTTATTAGGTGGATCAAATAATGAGATAAATCTAAGTGCTGTACCACCAGTTCCCATGATGCTTGTTGGGTTACAAGGTTCAGGAAAAACAACTACTACTGCAAAACTAGCTAAATATTTAGAAACCAACAAGAAGAAAAAAGTCATGATGGTCAGCCTTGATATTTACAGGCCTGCCGCCCAAGAACAACTTAGATCACTTGGAGAACAAAATAACATTTTAACTTTACCTATTATTGAAGGTCAGCAACCCACTGATATTTGTCAGAGGGCAATTAGTGCAGCCAATCTAAATGGAGCTGAGATTATTTTATTTGATACTGCTGGGAGAACCCAAATTGATTTGCAAATGATGAGTGAAGTCAAACAAATTGAAAGTGTTATAAATCCTACAGAGACTTTTTTAGTTGCAGACTCACTAACAGGACAGGTCGCAGCATCTGTTGCAAAAGAATTTAAAAATACGGTTAATCTATCAGGAATAATTCTAACTAGAGCAGATGGTGATGCAAGAGGTGGTGCAGCTGTAAGTATGAAATATGTTTCTGATGTTCCAATTAAATTTTTAGGTATTGGTGAAAAAATTGATAATCTTGAAGTATTCCACCCAGATAGAATTGCGAACAGAATTCTTGGAATGGGAGACATAGTATCTCTTGTAGAAAAAGCTGCACAAGATTTAGGTGAAGAAAATATAAAAAAAGCAGAGGAAAATTTAAAAAAGGGACAATTTTCTATGCAAGATTATTTAACTCAGTTGAGGCAAATGAAAAAAATGGGTGGCATTGAGGGAATTATGTCTTTCATGCCAGGAGTTTCAAAAATGAAATCTCAAATGGACTCAGCTGGAATTGATGAGAGTATTATTACTAAAAATGAAGCTATTATTTTGTCGATGACAAAAAAAGAAAGAGAGAACCCAAAAATTATAGATGGTTCAAGAAAAAAAAGAATTGCTAATGGCTCTGGCACAGATCCAGCCACTATCAATAAATTGCTTAAGCAATTTAAAATGATGTCTGAAATGATGAAGAAGATGTCAAAAGGTAATCTGAAAGGTATGTCTGATAAAGGAATACCGCCAGAGCTATTTAATCAATTGAAATAATAAAAGGAGAACGAATGTTAAAACTAAGATTATCAAGAGGTGGAACAAAGAAAAGACCTGTTTACAAAGTTGTTGTAGCAGACAGTCGATTTGCAAGAGACGGAAGATTTATTGAGAAAGTGGGATTTTTTAATCCTCTTTTACCTAAAGATAAAAAAGAGAGAGTTGGTCTAGAAGCCGAAAGAATTAAATATTGGCTAGGTCAAGGTGCTCAACCAACTACTAGAGTTGCAAGAATTTTAGGTGAAAATGAATTAATGCCGATGCCTGCAAATGGAAATAACCCTAAAAAGGCAGTTCCAAAAAAAGAGAGAAACAAAGAAGCAGAAGCTCCTAAAGAAGCAGCTCCAGCAGCAGAAGCTCCTAAAGAAGCAGCTCCAGCAGCAGAAGCAGCTCCAGCAGCAGAAGCTCCTAAAGAAGAAGCACCAGCAGCAGAAGCTCCTAAAGAAGAAGCACCAGCTGCAGAAGCTCCTAAAGAGGAACAAAAATAGTTCAGAGATTATTTATGTGGCAAGCTAAAGTGTTTACGCTTTATCCAGAAGTTTTTCCTGGGCCTTTATCAAAAGGTCTATATGGAAAAGCTTTATCTAAAAAATTATGGGATTTAAATATTGTAAACATAAGAGATGCAGCTGAGGATAAACATAAAACAGTTGATGACACCCCTTATGGCGGAGGTTCCGGAATGCTTTTAAAAGCAGATGTGTTGGCAAAGTCTTTAGACCAAAATATAACAAAAGGTGAGAAAGTGATTTATTTGTCACCTAAAGGTAAAAAATTTGATCAAAGTTATGCTAAAGAATTATCAAATGAGAAATCAGTATCACTCGTTTGTGGTCATTTCGAAGGTGTTGATGAGAGAGTATTGTCTACTCGAAATATAGAGGAAATAAGTATTGGAGATTATATTTTATCAGGAGGCGAAACAGCAGCATTTGTTATGATTGATAGTATATTAAGACTTTTGCCAGGAGTTTTGGGTAATGAAAATTCTAGGTTAGATGAAAGTTTCGAAAATGGGCTATTAGAGTATCCACAATACACAAAACCACAAATTTGGGAGAAAAAAGCTGTTCCAGAGGTGTTATTATCCGGTGATCACAGTAAAATTAAAGACTGGCGTTTATCTCAATCAGAGGCTATAACACGCGTCCGAAGACCAGATTTATGGCAAAAATATAAGAAAAACTAACTTGATAAATATTGATATGAAAACAATTGAAGAAATAAACCAACACAACGTAAAACAAATACTTGCAGAGAAAAAAATTCCAGATTTTTACCCAGGTGATGTAGTTAAAGTTGGTGTTAGAATTACCGAAGGTAAAAAAGAAAGAATTCAATATTTTGAAGGCGTTTGTATTGCAAAAAAAAGCAGAGATTTAAATTCTTCTTTTACAGTAAGAAAAATCTCTTTTGGAGAGGGTGTAGAAAGAACTTTTCCATTATATGGAACACTAATAGACTCAATTAAAGTAATAAGATCAGGTAAAGTAAGAAGAGCTAAACTTTACTACTTAAGAGATAGAACTGGTAAATCAGCAAGAATCGCAGAAAAGATTAGAAAGAAAATTGGAATTGATGTTGATGTAAAACCAGAAACTGTAACAGAAGAAAATGTTGCACCAGCAGCAGAAGTAGCTCCAGCAGAAGCAGCTCCAGCAGCAGAAGCTCCTAAAGAGGAAGCACCAGCAGTAGAAGCTTCAAAAGAAGAACCAAAATCAGAAAGCTCTTCAGAAAAAAAATAATTTTTTTTTCAATGTCCACTACTCTTTACGATAAAATTTGGAACGATCACTTGGTTGACCAGCAAGATGATGGTACAGCATTATTGTTTGTCGATAGACATTTGGTTCATGAAGTAACAAGTCCCCAAGCTTTTGAAGGTTTAAGAAATTCTAACAGAAAAGTTAGACACCCTAACCTAACTTTAGCCGTTGCCGATCATAATGTGCCTACAACAGATAGAACAAAAGGAATCTCTGATGCAGAGTCAAAAATACAGGTTGATACTTTAGATACTAATTGCAAAGAATTTGGAGTACAACTTTTTGGAATGGATGATAAACGACAAGGCATAGTCCATATCATTGGACCTGAGCAAGGTTTTACTCAACCAGGAACAGTAATAGTTTGTGGTGATAGTCATACAGCAACACATGGTGCTTTTGGTTCTTTAGCGTTTGGTATTGGAACTTCTGAAGTTGAGCACGTTTTAGCAACTCAAACATTGGTTCAAAAAAAAGCAAAAAATTTTAGAATAAACGTTAATGGTCAATTACCCTTAGGTGTAACATCGAAAGATGTAATCCTTCAAATTATTGGAAAAATTGGAACAGCAGGTGGAACAGGTTCAGTTATAGAGTATGCAGGTGATCTAATTAGATCTTTAAGTGTTGAGCAAAGAATGACTATCTGTAATATGACAATTGAAGGAGGAGCAAGAGCAGGGTTGATAGCACCGGATGAAAAAATATTTAATTATCTAAAAGGAAAACCCATGTCTCCAAAAGGAGAAAATTGGGAAAAAGCTCTAAATTATTGGAATACACTTAAGACAGATACTGACGCAAGTTTTGATCAAGAACTTAATTTAAACGCGGATGAAATTTTACCAATGATAACTTGGGGAACTTCTCCTCAAGATGTAATTACTATAGATGATAAAGTTCCAAATCCTCAAAGTGAAAGTGATGAAGATAAAAAGAACTCTATTGAAAGAGCTTTAAATTACATGGGTCTAAAACCAGACATGGCTGCTAAAGATATTAAAATAGATAAGGTATTTATTGGAAGTTGTACGAACGGTAGAATAGAGGACTTAAGAGAGGCTGCTAAAATTTTAAAAGATAAAAAAATATCATCACACGTAAATGCAATGGTTGTTCCGGGCTCTGGTTTGGTTAAAGAGCAAGCAGAACAAGAAGGTTTAGATAAAATATTTGTTAACTCTGGCTTCGAATGGAGAGAGCCAGGTTGTTCAATGTGTTTAGCTATGAATGCTGATAAATTAAAACCTGAGGAAAGATGCGCCTCTACCTCAAACAGAAATTTTGAGGGACGACAAGGAAGAGGTGGCAGAACTCATTTAGTTAGTCCTGGTATGGCAGCAGCAGCAGCAATATCTGGAAGTTTAGATGATGTAAGGAAGTATCAAAACTAATGCAAAAATTTAATACACTAAAAAGCATACCTGCATATTTACCTATAGTAAATATTGATACAGATATGATTATTCCGAAACAATTTTTAAAAACAATTAAAAGAACTGGACTAGGAAAAAATTTATTTTTTGAAATGAGATATGATGATCAAGGTAATGAAATTAGCAACTTTGTTTTAAATCAAAACCCTTACGATAGTTCTAAAATTTTAATCGCTGGTAAAAATTTTGGATGTGGTTCTTCTAGAGAGCACGCACCTTGGGCACTATTAGATTTTGGCATAACATGTGTAATAAGTTCAAGTTATGCAGATATATTTTATAGTAATTGCTTTAAAAATGGAATTTTACCCATAATTTTAGAAGAAGAAAAAATTAAAGAATTATCAGAATACGCGAGTAGAAAAGAAGAAATTTCAGTTGATTTAAATGATGAAAAAATAGTTTATGGAAATAATGAAATCAAGTTTGATGTGGATCCATTTAAAAAGAAGTGTTTGCTTGAAGGGTTAGATGATATTGCTCTATCTTTAAAAAAATCAGATAAAATTGAGAGCTTTGAAACAGATTTAAAAAACAAAAAACCTTGGATTTTTAATGATTAAAGTAAAAAAAAGAAAAATACTTTTATTACCTGGTGATGGCATAGGTCCAGAAGTTATTGGTGAAGTAAAAAAAATTATTAATTGGTTTAATGACAATAAATCGTTAGATTTTGAAATAGATGAAGATCTTGCTGGGGGATGTTCTTATGATAAACATGGAACACCTATAACTGACGAAGTATTTTACAAAGCTTTAGAAAGTGAAGTAGTTATGCTTGGTGCAGTAGGAGGTCCCAAATGGGATAATTTAGAATTTTCAAAAAAACCTGAAAGAGCATTATTGAAACTTAGGAAAGAATTAAAATTATTCGCAAATTTAAGACCAGCTATTTGTTTTGAACAGTTAGTTGATGCATCAACACTAAAGGCAGAAATTGTATCTGGCTTAGACATTATGATAGTGAGAGAATTAACAGGTGGAATATATTTTGGTGAGCCAAGAGGCATTAAACCAATAGATAATGGTGAAAGAAAAGGAATTAATACGCACACATATACTACCAGCGAAATTACTAGAGTAGCGAGAGTTGCTTTTGATTTAGCAAGGAAGAGATCAAACAAAGTGACTTCTTGTGAAAAATCAAACGTAATGGAAGCAGGACAACTTTGGAAAGAGGAGGTTCAAGAGCTTCATGATAAAGAATACAAAGATGTAGAATTAAGCCATATGCTTGCTGATAACTGCGCAATGCAACTTTTAAGAAATCCAAAACAATTTGATGTGATAGTAACAGACAACTTATTTGGTGATATGCTTTCAGATCAAGCCTCAATGCTAACAGGTTCTTTAGGACTTTTACCATCTGCATCATTGGGAGCAAAAAACAAAGATGGTGAAATGAGAGCTATGTATGAACCTATTCATGGATCGGCTCCAGATATTGCTGGCAAAGGAATAGCCAATCCAATAGCTTCAATATTAAGTTTTGCAATGGCACTAAGATATTCATTAGATCTGGATAATGAAGCCGATGCTTTAGAAAAGGCAGTTCAAGAGGTTTTAAATGATGGTCTTAGAACAAAAGATATCTTATCAGAAGGTATGAAAGAGACTTCAACATCTCAAATGGGTGATGCGATAATTTCAAAATTGCAATAATCTTATAATTATTCTAAGCTTTAAATATGCCAAGTTATACTGCACCATTAGAAGACATGTTATTTCTCTTTGAAAAATTGAGGGATAATAAAAACTATAATGAGTTAAAAAAATATGATGAGGTCAGCACAGATTTAGTCAAAGACATCTTAGATGAAGCAGCGAAAATAAATCAAAATTTGATTTTACCTCTTGCAAAAATAGGAGATGAAAATCCTGCTATCCTAGAAAATGGTGTTGTTAGAACTCCTCCAGGATATAAAGAAGCTTATCAAAAGTATATTGAAGATGGTTGGACATCCCTCTCGTGTGATCCAAAGTACGGTGGTCAGGGTATGCCTAAAACAGTTAGTGCATTCTTTGATGAAATGCTTTCGTCAGCAAGTTTATCCTTTAAACTATATAGCGAATTAAGTATTGGTGCTTATAACTGTATCAATCATCATGCTCCTGAAAAAATTAAAGAAAAATATTTACCTAAAATAGTTGAAGGAAAGTGGAGTGGTACGATGTGTTTAACTGAGCCTGTTTGTGGAACAGATTTGGGATTATTAAAAACAAAAGCGACACAACAATCTGATGGTACTTACAAAATTAGTGGGCAAAAAATATTTATTACATCAGGAGATCATGACTTAACTGAAAATATTATTCACTTAGTTTTAGCAAGATCAACAGACTCACCAGCAGGTACAAAAGGTATAAGTTTATTTTTAGTTCCAAAATTCATTGTAAATGATGATGGAACGGTAGGGCAAAGAAATGGAATATCAACAGGATCAATCGAAAGTAAAATGGGCATCAAAGGTTCTGCCACATGTGTTTTAAATTTTGATGACGCAACAGGTTATATGATTGGATCAAAAGACAAAGGTTTGAATGCAATGTTTACCATGATGAATTTAGAGAGAATTGTTGTTGGCATTCAAGGTTTAGGTATTTCTGAAATTGCATACCAAAATTCCTTAGCCTACGCTAAAGAGAGAAAACAAGGAAAAACTAATAATACAAAATCTACAAATGGTGCAGATTTTATTATTGAACACGCAGATATTAGAAAGTCCTTATTAAATATGAAATCTATAATTGAAGGAGAAAGAGCCCTTTGTTTTTGGCTTTCACAACAAACTGAAGTTAGTCTTTATCATCCAGATGAAAAAATTAAACAGGAAGCATCTGATTATGTTTCACTAATGACTCCTGTTGTAAAATCTTTATTTACTGATTTAGCAATGGAAATAACTAATGATGCCATGCAAATCCATGGGGGTTATGGATACACAAAAGACCAGGGTATTGAACAACTATATAGAGATAATAGAATTACACCAATTTATGAAGGAACAAATTCGGTTCAAGCAGCAGATTTAGTTTTTAGAAAACTTGTAAACAAAAATGGAAATATCATTAAGAAATTTTTGGAGATGGTTAAAATCGAATGTGATAGTAAAAATGAAAAAGTTAAATCATATTCTAAGGAATTAAATTATTACTTAGATATTTTATATAAATTTACTGATTGGATTGAGGATAAAACTAAAATTGAAAAAGATGATGTTAGTGCAGCTGCAAACGATTATTTAAAAATGCTTGGTTATGTATCAATAGCATATTCATGGATTAAGGTTTTAGAAGTAAGTTTCAGTGATTATGAATCCAATAAAGAATTCTATGAAGATAAAATAAATACAGCGAAATTTTATTTCGACAAAGTTTTACCAAGAGCTGAGTTTCATTATAAATCTGCAATATCTGGAAGTTCAAATATAATGAATTTTAGATTTAATTGATCATGAGTAGTTACGAAACAAATTTAGACAGGAACAAAGCTAACCATATTCCTCTTACTCCATTATCATTTTTAGAAAGAGCTAAAGATGTTTATCCTAATTATGAAGCAATAGTTTATGAGGATAGAAAATATACTTGGACGGAAGTATATAAAAGAGCTGTAAAATTTGCGAGTGCGCTATCTAAAATTGGAATTGGCAAAGGTGATACAGTTTCATTTTTAGCATTTAATACTCCTGAAATTTTTGAGGCACATTATTCAGTTCCAATGAATGGCAGTGTACTAAATACAATCAATGTTAGATTAGATGCAAACACTATCGCATATATTTTAAATCACAGTGAAGCCAAAGTATTAGTTGTAGATAGGCAGCTTCATCTAGAGGTTAAAAAAGCATTAAAAATGATAGATAAAAAAATTATTATCATTGATATAAACGATAAATATGCAGATCAATCAAAGTTAGAAAAAATTGGTGAATTTGAATATGAAGATTTTTTAAACACAGGTGATGAAAATTATGATTGGCAAATGCCTGAGGATGAATGGCAAGCCATATCTTTAAGTTACACTTCGGGAACTACAGGAAATCCAAAAGGAGTTGTTTATCATCACAGAGGTGCGTACTTGATGTCGACCGGAAGTTCTGTTGCCTGGAATATGCCAAATAGATTAAATTTTATGACTGTTGTTCCAATGTTTCACTGTAATGGTTGGTGTTATCCTTGGACTGTCCCAATGTTAAATGGGAGAACTATTTGTCTAAGAAATATAGATGTTAAAAAAATTTTTGAACTAATAGACATGTATAACATAACCCATTTTGGTGGTGCACCAATTATATTGAATATGATCACAGGAGCACCAGATACAGATCGAAAAAAACTAAAAAATAAGGTTTATGTACTTACTGCTGGAGCTCCACCACCGAGTATAATTTTCAAGAAAATGAAAGATCTTGGTTTTGAAGTTATGCACGTTTATGGGTTAACTGAAACATATGGCCATGTAACTCAATGCGCATGGAATGATGAATGGAACGATTTTGATGAAGAAAAACAGAACGAAATTAAAGCAAGACAGGGTGTTAGGTACCCAAATACTGAAGGTGTTACAGTCATGGATCCAGAAACTATGAAAGAAGTATCATATGATGGAAAAACGATTGGTGAGATTATGATTAGAGGTAATGTAGTAATGAAAGGATATTTAAAAGATAAAGATGCAACAGATAAAGCAATGGCTGGTGGTTGGTTTCATACGGGTGATTTAGCAGTTATGCATCCAGATGGATACATTAAGATACAGGACAGGTCTAAAGATATAATCATTTCAGGAGGTGAAAATATTTCATCTATTGAAATTGAAAACACATTGGCAAAGCATCCATCAGTATCTATAGCTGCAGTGGTTGCTAAACCTGACGATAAATGGGGTGAAGTCCCATGCGCATTTATCGAAATGGTTCAAGACAAACCAGTTACAGAAAAAGAATTGATAGATTTTTGTAAAGAAACACTAGCTGGTTTTAAAGTTCCTAAAAAAGTTGTTTTCTGTGAATTACCAAAAACCTCAACAGGAAAAATTCAGAAATTTGAACTAAGAAAACAATTCTAGGAAATAATTTGATATTAGAGTTAGAAAATAAAAACGTTTATGCATCAGATGCTGGGCAAGAAATAGATTTAAAAAAAGAAACTATTATTTTTCTTCACGGCAGTGGTCTTACACATATTGTTTGGTCTTTAGTTGAGCAATTTTTTTCAAACAAAAACTTCAATGCATTGTCAATTGATTTACCAGGACATGGAAATTCAGACGGTCCTTGCCTTAAATCAATAGAGGAGATAGCTGATTGGTTAGAAAAAGTGTTTGTTAAATTAAAATTAGAGAAAATTATTTTAGTTGGTCATTCTCAAGGCTGTTTAGAAATGCTTGAGTACTCAAATAAATATAAGAGTAGGTTAAAAAAGTTAGTTTTTATAGGTGGATCCTATAAAATGCCTGTAAATCAAGACTTAATAAATCTAGCAGAAAATGGGGATTCAGATGCTGTTAAATTGATGATGAAGTGGGGTTACGAGGGTTCAAAAAAATTTATAGGCGGAAACCCAATAAAAAGAATAATCCAATCCCCAAGAGATATTAGTGAAATATTAGGTGTAGATCTTGTTGCTTGCAATAATTATGTAAATGGTTCGAACGCTGTAAAAACAATTGATTGTCCAACAATGTTTGTCTTTGGCGCTTTAGACAAAATGGTTAATATTGAAATTGGAAAAAAATTTGCAAACATGGTTGATAATTCAACTACTCATGTAATTGATGGGTGTGGTCACATGATTATGATTGAAAAAGCCTTTGAAATGAGAGAGAAGGTTCTGGAATTTTTACAAAAATGAAAAGTTATTTAATTGCAAAATCTAGAAGACTAAGAAGCACACCTTACACTTCTAGAATAGAAAAACAAGGTGTAACGGCTTACACAGTTTATAATCATATGCTTCTACCAGCTGCATTTGGTTCCATTGAAGATTCTTGTGAACATTTAAAAAAAGATGTTCAAATTTGGGATGTTGCAGCTGAAAGACAAGTTGAAATACAAGGAAAAGATTCTGCAAAACTTGTTCAACTAATGACTTGTAGAGATTTGTCAAAATCTAAAATTGGCAGATGTTATTATTGTCCAATCATTGATGATGAGGGTAATTTAGTAAATGATCCTGTAGTTTTAAAGTTAGCAGAGGATAGATGGTGGATATCGATTGCTGACTCAGATGTAATATTTTTTGCAAAAGGTTTAGCCTCTGGATATAAATTTGATGTCAAAATTTTTGAACCAATAGTTGATATTATAGCAGTTCAAGGTCCTAAATCTTTTGATTTAATGGAAAAGGTATTTGGAAAAATAATCAAAGAATTAAAATTTTTTGGATTTAGTTATTTTGATTTTGAAGGAGCACAACATTTAATTGCTAGATCTGGATGGTCAAAACAAGGTGGGTATGAAGTGTATGTTCAAAACACACAATCAGGACAGAAATTGTATGACTACCTATTTGAAGTGGGAAAAGAATTTAATGTAAAACCAGGTTGCCCAAATTTAATTGAGAGAATAGAAAGTGGATTACTTTCTTATGGTAATGACTTTGATAATAATGATAATCCTCTTGAATGTGGTTTTGATCAATATGTTTCGTTGGATAGTGAAATCAATTTTTTAGGAAAAGAAAAACTTAAAAAAGTTAAGTTAGATGGAATCAAAAAAAAATTAATGGGTGTTAAATTGGATGCTAAAGAAATTAGTATGTCAGGATCATTAGATTTGAAAGATGATAATGGTAATATTATTGGGGAATTAAGATCAGCCTGCTATTCTCCACATTTTAGAAAAGTTATTGGCATAGCTATGATGAAAAAGCCTAATTGGGAAGTATCCCAAAGTGTTAAAGCTGAGATAAACGGCAATATTTGCTCTGGAAACGTTTGCGATTTGCCTTTCATTTAGTATAAACTTCAACAAAATCATGAATATAGCTATCGTAGGAGCCACTGGTAATGTAGGCAGAAAAATATTGGAAGTTCTTGAAAAGAAAGAACTAGCTATAGATAATTTATATTTATTGGCATCATCTAGAAGTGCTGGATCTAAAATTAATTTTAATGGAAACGAGCACGAGGTAATTGATCTTGAAACCTTTGATTTTTCAAAAGTAAAGATTACTTTTTTCGCAGCTGGAGGAAAAATTTCAGAAAATTTTGCTGAAATTGCTGCTAAGCATTCTTTAGTAATTGATAATTCAAGTTTCTACAGAATGGATCCTGATGTGCCTTTAATAGTACCTCAGGTAAATTCAGATCATCTAAATAATATAAAAAAAAATATAATTGCAAATCCAAACTGCTCAACTGCTCAACTTGTTATAGCCTTAAAGCCATTACATGATTTGTTTAAAATTAAAAGAATAGTTGTTTCAACGTATCAGTCAGTTTCAGGAGGTGGCAAAGCTCCAATGGATGAATTAATAGAACAAACAAAACAAGTTTTGCAGAACAACAAAGTTGAGTCTAAAAACTTTACAAAACAAATTGCATTTAATGCAATTCCTCACATAGATGTATTTGCAGATGATGGCTATACAAAAGAAGAGCTTAAAATGTCAAATGAAACAAAAAAGATTTTAGATAATAATATAGATCTAACAGCTACATGTGTAAGATTACCAGTATTAGTTTCTCACTCAGAATCAGTTAATATAGAATTTGAAAAACCTTTTACATTAGAAAATATTAGAGAGGCTCTGGATAATTTTGAAGGTTGTAAAGTAATTGATGAACGAGCTGACGGAGGCTATTCAACTCCTTTGGAAGCTGAGGGTGAAAATGAAACATTTATTTCCAGAATTAGAGAAGATAAAACAGTCACTAATGGTTTAAATATTTGGATTGTATCAGACAATCTTTTAAGAGGTGCAGCCTTGAATGCAGTTGAGATTGCAGAAACATTAATTAAAAATAATTTTTATGGAAAATAAAAACCCATTATCTCCACATATTCAAATTTATAGATGGCATGTTTCATCATTAGTATCTATCTCACACCGAATAACGGGAATTATTAATATTGTTGCAATAACTATAATTTGTATTTGGGTTTCTTTATTAGTTTTAGGAGACATGAACTATAACTTTATAAATCAATTTCTAAATTCTATATTTGGCAAATTTATTGCACTAGGATTAGTGTGGTCTTTTAGTTTTCAAATGTTAAGCGAGATCAGACATCTAATAATGGATATGGGCTATGGTTTTGAATTACAAACGACTCGTATAACAGGCCTTATAGTTATTTTTGGATCATTTCTATTAACTATTTTGATCTATTTGATAGGTAAAAATTTTATTTAATATGAATTTAGCTGCAAAAAAATGGTTATTTATCAAGATATCATCGGTAATTTTATTACCGCTAATGTTTTGGTTCATCATTAATTTTATAAATATTTATGACAATAACTATCTAGATGTTGTAAAATTTTTTTCTGACCCAGTATCAAAGTTTTTATTTAGCCTATTTATTATTTTTGCTTATTTTTTTTCTTCATTAACTATAAGTGAGGTTTTTGAGGACTATATTACTGATGACAAAATCAAATATGTCGCAAACAGACTATTATTTATTTCTGCTATAATTATACCATTATTAACAATTATTTTTTTATTTAATCTTAACTAATGAGTTCATATAAAATTATTGATCATGAATATGATGTTGTTGTTCTTGGAGCAGGTGGGTCTGGTTTAAGAGCAGCTGTTGGTTTAAGTGAAGCTGGACTAAAAACAGCCTGTATTTCAAAAGTTTTTCCAACAAGAAGTCATACTTCTGCTGCCCAAGGTGGTATTTCAGCTGCTTTAGGGAATATGGGTGAAGATGATTGGAGATGGCACATGTATGATACAGTTAAAGGTGCTGATTGGTTGGGCGATCAAGATAGTATTGAATATTTATGTAAAGAAGCACCCAAAGCAGTAATTGAATTAGAAAAATACGGAGTACCTTTTAGCAGAACTGAAGAAGGAAAAATTTATCAAAGACCTTTTGGAGGAATGACTAAAAATTATGGTAATGGCATAGTACAAAGAACTTGTGCGGCAGCAGATAGAACAGGTCACGCAATACTACATACTCTTTACGGACAAGCTCTTAAACATAACACAGAGTTTTTTATAGAATATTTTGCTTTAGATTTATTGATGAAAGATGGTGAATGTAAAGGATTGATTGCATGGAATTTAAATGATGGAACAATTCATCGATTTAGAGCACATACAGTAATTATTGCAACAGGTGGTTATGGAAAAGTATATTACTCAGCAACATCAGCTCACACATGCACAGGTGACGGAAATGCAATGGTGCTTAGAGCTGGGCTGCCTTTGCAAGACATGGAATTTGTACAATTTCATCCAACAGGAATATATGGTCATGGTACTTTAATAACTGAGGGAGCTAGAGGTGAAGGAGGTTATCTTACAAATTCAAAAGGTGAAAGATTCATGGAAAGATATGCGCCTAATGCAAAAGATTTGGCATCAAGAGATGTAGTTAGCAGGTCAATGTCAATTGAGATTAACGAAGGAAGAGGAGTTGGTAAAGAGCAAGATCATGTTCACTTAAATTTAAGCCATCTAGATAAAGAAATTATTGAAAGCAGATTGCCTGGAATTACTGATGCTGCAAGATTATTTGCAAATGTCGATGTTACTAAGGAACCGATTCCAGTTGTGCCTACTGTTCATTACAATATGGGAGGTATTCCAACCAATTATAAAGGAGAAGTTTTGACAGTGAATGGTTCTGAAAAAACTGTTCCTGGATTGATGGCAATTGGAGAGGCCGCATGTGTTTCTGTTCATGGAGCTAACAGGTTGGGATCTAACTCATTGATAGATTTAGTTGTTTTTGGAAGAGCGGCTGCAAAAAGGGCTGCTGAGTTAGTTAAACCAGGAACACCACATGAAGAAATTGGAGAATTCGAAACTCAAAAATGTTTGGATAGGTTTGATAAACTTAGAAATGCAAAAGGAGAAAATAGTACGGCAGATTTAAGACTTGCTATGCAAAAAACCATGCAATCTAAATGTGCTGTTTTTAGAACTGAAAAAAATCTTAAAGAAGGAGTTGATGAAATCAGAAAAACATACGATGGAATGGACTCTATTTCAGTTAAAGACAGATCTTTAGTATTTAATACTGATTTAGTAGAAACATTAGAATTCGATAATCTTATAAGACAAGCAATAACAACAGTAGATTCTGCATACCACAGAAAAGAAAGCAGAGGAGCTCATGCTAGAGATGATTATCCAAAACGTGACGATAAAAAATTTATGCAACATACGCTAGCTTGGTGTAATGGTAAGAATACAAAAATAAGTTACCGAGAAGTGCACAAATCTACTTTAACTAATGAAGTACAATATTTTCCACCACAAGAAAGAGTGTATTAATGGTTCAAATAAGTTTACCTAAAAATTCTGAGGTTACAAAAGGTAAATATTATCAAGATAAAACTGGTTCAAAAAATATAAGAAAAGTTAATGTATACAGATGGGATCCCTCTACAGAAGAGAATCCTAGGCTAGATACCTATGAAGTAGACATGGATAATTGTCCCTCAAAAGTCTTAGATATTTTAAATAAAATTAAGAATGAAATAGATCCGACATTAGCTTACCGAAGATCGTGTGCGCACGGAGTTTGTGGATCTTGTGCTATGAATATGGGAGGTAAAAACGGTCTTGCATGTACTACACCTCATGAAGAAATTGATGGTGATATAGATATTTATCCTTTACCCCATTTAAAAGTTAAAAGAGATTTAATTGGTGACTTAGATGGACTTTACAAACAATATCAGTCTATTGAACCTTGGTTAAAAAATACTTCAACAAAAGAAATAACTGAAATAACACAATCAAAAGAAGAAAGAGCTAAACTTGATGGCGCCTATGAATGTATTATGTGTGCATGCTGCTCAACATCTTGCCCAAGTTATTGGTGGAATGGAGATAAATATTTAGGTCCTGCAGTTTTACTTCAAGCTTATAGATGGATCATTGACAGTAGAGACGAGGAAAGAGAGGCAAGACTAAAAAAAGTTGCAGATGAATTAAAACTTTACAGATGCCATACTATTCTAAATTGTACAAATGCTTGTCCAAAAGGCCTAAATCCAGCAAAAGCAATTGCTGAAATTAAAAAAATGATTGCTACTGCGAATGTTTAAATAGACTAACAAGCTTTTTTGATTTAAAAGACCGTATTCATGAAATTAATAGAACACTTCGTTGGGGGAAAAATCATCCCTGGTTCATCAGATAAAAAGGGTAAAGTTTACAATCCTGCAACTGGAGAACAAGAGTCTGAAGTAAGACTTGCCTCAAAATCTGACTTAAATCAAGTAGTTGAAGTTGCAAAAAAAGCTTTTGAAACTTGGTCGTTGAAACCTGCTCTTCAAAGAGCAAGAATAATTTTTAAATTTAAAGAATTAATCGAAAAAAATTCTGAAGAACTTACAAAATTAATCGTTTCAGAACATGGAAAAGTTTATGAGGATGCAAGAGGCTCCTTAACACGAGGTCTAGAAGTAGTTGAATTTGCTTGTGGAATTCCACATTTATTAAAAGGTGAGTACTCCGAAAATGTGGGTACCGATGTTGATAGCTATTCAATGAGGCAGCCACTTGGAGTGGTTGCAGGAATTACTCCATTTAATTTTCCTGCTATGGTACCAATGTGGATGTTTCCTATAGCTATTGCTTGTGGAAATTCTTTTATTCTTAAACCTTCAGAAAAAGATCCATCTTGTCCCTTAAGATTAGCCGAACTACTTTCTGAAGCTGGCCTTCCAGATGGAGTATTTAATGTAGTAAATGGAGATAAAGAAGCTGTTGATGCAATCTTGGAAAATAAAGACATTAAAGCTGTAAGTTTTGTTGGATCAACACCAATTGCAAAATATATTTATGAAAATTCAGCAAAAAATGAAAAAAGAGTTCAAGCATTAGGGGGAGCCAAAAATCACTTAGTTGTTATGCCAGATTGTGATTTAGATGGTGCTGTAAATGGATTAATGGGTGCAGCTTATGGTTCTGCTGGAGAAAGATGTATGGCTCAATCTGTAGCAGTTGCAGTAGGAGATATTGGTGATGAACTTGTATCTAGATTGTCAAAAAAAGCAGAAGCTTTAAAAGTTGGTCCTGGTATGGATAAAACATCTGAGATGGGGCCTTTAGTAACTAAAGAGCATTTAGAAAAAGTAAAAAGTTATGTTGATCTAGGTGTTGAAGAAGGTGCTAAGCTAATAGTTGATGGAAGAAATTTAAAACTTCAAGGATACGAAAATGGTTTTTATATAGGTGGTTGTCTATTTGATCATGTAAATAAAGATATGAGGATTTATAAAGAAGAAATATTTGGTCCAGTTTTATCAGTAGTTAGAGTTAAAACTTTTGAGGAAGCGGCAAAATTAATTAATGATCATGAATATGGAAATGGTGTAAGCATCTACACAAGAGACGGTGATGCAGGTAGAACTTTTGCAAGTAAAATTCAAATAGGAATGGTGGGGATAAACGTGCCAATTCCAGTGCCTATGGCATTTCATAGTTTTGGTGGATGGAAAAGATCTTTATTTGGAGACAGTGGAATGCATGGTATGGAGGGAATAAAATTTTATACTAAACTTAAAACAGTAACATCTAGATGGCCTTCAGGTGTCCGTTCAAATGCGGAATTTGTTATGCCAACAATGAAATAAGGAAAAAAATGAGCAAAATATCTTTGATTGGCGCAGGTCAAATAGGTGGAACTTTAGCACACTTAATTGGAACAAAAGAATTGGTAGATGAAGTAGTTTTGTTTGATGTTGCAAGTGGAATAGCAAAAGGAAAAGCACTAGATATAGCACAATCATCATCAGTCGATGGTTTTAATGTAAATTTTTCAGGTACAGATGATTATAAAGATATAAAAGACTCCGATGTAATTATTATTACTGCTGGCGTGCCAAGAAAGCCAGGTATGAGCAGAGATGATTTATTAGGGATTAATCTAAAGATTATTAAACAAGTAGCAGAGGGTATTAAACAAAATGCTCCTAACGCATTTGTAATATGTATTACTAATCCTTTAGATGTTATGGTCATGGCATTTCAAAAATTTTCGGGTTTATCAGCAAATAAAGTTGTTGGTATGGCTGGAATTTTAGATAGCTCAAGATTTAAATTATTTCTATCTTTAGAATTAAATGTTCCAGTAAAAGAAATAGATGCAATGGTGATGGGTGGACATGGAGATACCATGGTACCAATGCCGAGATTTACAAAGGTTTCAGGAAAACCTTTGCTTGATTTAGTTAAAGAGGGAAAAATTTCTCAAGAAAGATTAGAAGAAATAAATCAGAGAACAAGAGATGGTGGAGCTGAAATTGTTAAATATCTTGAAAAAGGATCTGCATTTTATGCTCCCGCAGCATCAGGAGTTCAGATGGCAGAGGCATACTTAAAAGATGAAAAAAAATTACTACCATGCGCAATTCAATTAAATGGAGAGTATGGTGTGAACAATGTTTATGCAGGTGTACCAGTTATTATCGGAAAAGATGGAGTAGAAAAAATTGAGCAAATTGATTTAGATGAAAAAGAAAAAAAAGAATTTATGAATTCTATCGATGCAGTTAAAGCTCTATGGGAAGCAGCATCTAAAATAGATCCTGATCTTTCCAAGTAATAATGAACATTCACGAACATCAAGCTAAACAAATTTTAAAAAAATATGGAGTAACTGTTCCAGAGGGTATCTTTGCTCTTACTGTTGATGAATTAGTTGAAAAAGCAAAATCATTAAATACAAAAAAATATGTTCTAAAAGCCCAAATCCATGCAGGTGGAAGAGGAAAAGCAGGAGGAGTTAAAATACTAGACTCCATTGAAGAGTTAAGTGAGGCAGCAAAAGAGATGATGGGAAAAACTTTAGTCACACATCAAACAGGTCCAGAAGGAAGAGAAGTAAAAAGATTATATGTTGAAGAGTCGTCAAACATAGAAAAAGAATTTTATTTATCTTGTTTGGTTGATAGAGCTAGTTCTAAAATAGCTTTTATATCTAGTGACCAAGGTGGAATGGATATAGAAGAAGTAGCAAGTAGTTCACCAGAAAAAATTGTAACAACAAAAGTTGATATAAATAATGAAATTTCTGATACAGACTGTGATAAAATAATTAAAATCTTTAATTTAAATGATAGCTCAAAAACACAAGCAATTTCACTAATAAAATCAATTTATCAAATGTTTATAAACACTGACGCAAATATGGTTGAGGTTAATCCACTAATTTTAACTAAAGAAGAAAAAATTATTTGTTTAGATGCAAAAGTAAATTTTGACTCTAACGCTTTATTTAGACATCCAGAAATTGTTGAACTGAGAGATTTAAATGAAGAAAATCCAACAGAAATAGAAGCTAGTAAACATGATCTTGCTTATATTAAGTTAGACGGAAGTATTGGTTGTATGGTTAATGGAGCAGGTTTAGCTATGGCAACTATGGATATAATAAAATTATATGGAGAAGAGCCAGCTAATTTTTTAGATGTTGGTGGTGGTGCCTCAAAGGAGAAAGTTTCTGCAGCCTTAAAGATAATTTTATCAGATAAAAATGTTAAAGGAATATTGGTTAATATTTTTGGAGGAATAATGCGATGTGATATTCTTGCTCAAGGGATTGTAGATGCAGCTAAAGAAATAGATATTAGTGTTCCATTAGTGATTCGACTTGCGGGAACAAATTTTAAAGAAGGAAAAGAAATATTAGATAACTCAGGATTAAAATTAATATCTGCTGAAAATTTAGATGATGCGGCTAAAAAAATTGTAGAAGCAATAAAATAATATGTCTGTTTTAGTAAATAAAGATACAAAAGTAATTTGTCAGGGTTTTACAGGTGCACATGGCACTTTCCATTCTGAACAAGCAATTAAATACGGAACTAATTTAGTTGGAGGTGTTACTCCTAAAAAAGGTGGTCAAAAACATTTAGATAGACCTGTTTTTAATAGTGTTATTGAAGCAAAAAAAAGTGTTGGTGCACAAGCATCGATGATTTATGTGCCAGCTAAATTTGCTGCTGCAGCAATTATCGAAGCTATTGATGCCTCTGTAGAATTAATTGTTTGTATCACCGAAGGTATCCCAGTTCAGGACATGCTTAAAGTAAGACAAAAATTAAATGGATCAAAAAGTAGATTGATAGGACCAAATTGCCCAGGAATAATTACGCCAGATGAATGTAAAATTGGAATTATGCCAGGAAACATTCATAAAAGAGGATCAGTGGGAATTGTATCACGATCTGGAACTCTTACTTATGAGGCGGTTGCGCAAACAACTGAAAATGGTTTAGGTCAATCAACTTGTATTGGTATCGGAGGTGATCCAATTAATGGAACAAACTTTATTGATTGCTTAGATTTGTTTTTAAAAGATGAAGAAACAGAGTCTATTTTAATGATAGGAGAAATTGGGGGGACAGCAGAAGAAGAAGCCGCTGAATTTGTTAAAAATCACAAAATTAAAAAACCAATCGTAGGGTTTATAGCTGGAATTACAGCTCCCCCAGGACGTAGAATGGGACATGCAGGAGCCATTATTTCAGGAGGAAAAGGTGGTGCCGAGGATAAGATTAAGAAAATGGAAGAATCTGGCATTACAGTAGCAAAATCTCCCTCAATAATTGGAAAAACTTTATTTAATAAATTGTCAAATTGAAAAATAATATTAGAGGACTATATTAAATAAACAGATGTCAGCATCAAAAAATCTCGAGTACGAAAAAACTTCATTTTTAAATAAATCTAATAGTGCGTTTATTGAAAGAATGTATCTAAAATTTGTTAACAAAGATGCAGATTTACCGATTAGTTGGAAAGATTATTTTGAAGGTATTGGAGATGAGTTAAATATTATTGCAAAAGAGATTAATGGTCCTTCATGGGGCCCAAAAAAAAATACAGTAAATATTGACGAACTCCAAAAAAAAATTGATCAAGAAGAACAAAATTTTAATAGTATAGCTGCAAACAATAATGGTGTAAGTGCAAGTTCATCAAGATCTAATGAAGACTCTATTAAAGCAGTTTCAATGATCAGATCATATAGACAACGTGGACATCTTATAGCTAAACTTGACCCACTTGAATTGATGAAATCAGATTATTTAGATGAGCTTCATCCAGAATCTTTTGGTTTCAAAAAAACGGATTATCAAAAAAATATTTACCTTGGTGGGGTAACCAATAGGGAAAATTCAAACATTAAGGAAATATTAGGTTTTTTAAAAAAAACTTATTGTGGACCAGTTGGTTATGAGTACATGCATATTTCTAATCCAACAGAGAGAAAATGGTTTAGAGATAGAATAGAAAAATCTGATGATAATTTAAATTTTACCAAAAATGGTAAAGAAGCTATTTTAAATAAATTAATTCAAGCAGAGGGTTTTGAAAAATTTCTTCATACAAAATATGTTGGAACTAAAAGATTTGGATTAGATGGGGCGGAAAGTTTAATACCTGCCTTAGAACAAATAATAAAAATTAGTGGTCAGTCCCAAGTAAAAGAAGTCAAGATTGGTATGTCTCACAGAGGAAGATTAAATGTTTTAGCTAACGTATTGCAAAAGTCTTACAAAAGAATATTTAATGAGTTTGCTGGCGAATTTGGAACTTCATCAGACGAAGGGGCGGGAGACGTAAAATATCATTTAGGTGCCTCATCTAATAGAGAGTTTGACGGAAATTCAGTTCATGTAAGTTTGACTGATAACCCATCACATTTAGAAGCGGTTAATCCTGTAGTGCTTGGTCAAACTAGAGCAAAACAATATTTTCATAAAGATAAAGAAAGAAATAAAGTAATACCAATTTTAATTCACGGTGATGCGGCTTTCGCTGGTCAAGGTGTTGTTGCTGAATGTTTTGCGATGTCTGGGCTGCCTGGACATAATACTGGTGGTACAATTCATATAATAGTCAATAATCAGATAGGTTTCACTACTAGTCCGAGGTTTGCTAGGTCATCTCCTTATCCTTCTGATATAGCAAAGATGGTTGATGCTCCAATAATTCATGCAAATGGAGATGATCCAGAAGCATTTGTTTATGCGGCTAGAATAGCAACAGAGTTTAGATTAAAGTTTAACAGAGATGTAGTTGTAGATTTAATTTGTTATAGAAGATTTGGCCACAACGAAGGAGATGAGCCATCGTTTACTCAACCTTTGATGTATGAAAAAATTAGATCACATCCATCAACAACAAAAGTTTATGGAAAAAAACTTATAGATGAAAATGTTCTAACAAGCGAAAGCTTAGATAATTTGATTAAGACTTTTAAAAACTTACTTGATGATCAGTTTAAAAATGCAAAAGATTACAAACCAAAAATTGCTTGGTTTGAAGGTACATGGTCAGCTTACAAACCAGAAAAAGGAAAAGATAAAAGAGGTGTTACAGGTGCAGATACACAAAAGCTTTTAGAAATTTCAGAAAAAATAAATACATCTACAGATGAATTAAATTTACATAAAACTATAGTCAAAATATTAAATAATCGAAAAGAAGTTGTTAAAAGTGGATCTAATATTGATTGGTCAACAGCTGAAGCCTTAGCATTTGGATCTTTATTAGAAGAGGGTTATCCAGTAAGATTAGTTGGTCAAGACTCTGGAAGAGGAACTTTTAGTCAAAGGCATTCTGTTTTAAGAAATCAAAAGGATAACAGTCGATATGTTCCTTTGAATAATATTTCAAAAAACCAAAAGCAATTTGAAGTAGTTGATAGTTTTTTATCTGAATTAGCTGTTCTAGGATTTGAATATGGTTATAGTTTGGTTGAACCTAATACTCTTACTTTATGGGAGGCACAGTTTGGAGATTTTGCAAATGGTGCTCAGGTTGTTATTGATCAATTTATTGCATCAGGAGAAAGAAAATGGAGAAGAGCTTCTGGACTAGTAATGTTGTTGCCTCATGGATATGAGGGTCAAGGACCAGAACATTCATCAGCTAGATTAGAAAGATTCTTGCAGCTGTGTTCAAATGATAACATGCAAGTTATGAATTGTACAACTCCTGCAAATTATTTTCATGCTCTAAGAAGACAAATGCATAGAGATTTTAGAAAACCTTTAATTATGATGACTCCTAAATCTTTACTGAGAAATAAATATTGTGTTTCAAATTTAGAGGACTTTAGTAAATTAAATACTTTTCACAGAATACTTTGGGATCATGCAATAGATCCACAATCCAAAGGCTTTATAAAATTAAAAGAAAGTTCTAAAATCAAAAAAGTAATTTTGTGTTCAGGAAAAGTTTATTTTGATTTATTAGAAGCTAGAGAAAAACTAAGAAAAGATGATGTTATTTTGTTTAGAATAGAACAACTTTATCCATTTCCCGCAAAAACTCTTGTTAAAGAGTTAAAACCATATGCAGAGAATGCTCAATTTTTTTGGTGCCAAGAAGAGCCAAAAAATATGGGTGCGTGGTTTTCAGTAAGAGATTATATCCAATGGACATTAGATACTATTAAGGCTAATAATAATGAAATTTCTTATATAGGAAGAAGCCCTGATGCAACACCAGCAACTGGATATGCGAAGAGGCATAATTCTCAGCAACAAGAAATAATTAATAAGGTATTTGAGTAATTATAAATGAGTGAAAAAATTGTAGTTCCTGTTCTTGGCGAAAGTATCACTGAGGCAACAGTAGCAAAATGGCTAAAAAATGCTGGAGATGCTGTTGAAGCTGATGAACCGATAGTAGAACTTGAGACAGATAAAGTGAATCTTGAAGTACCATCACCTGTAAATGGTTTTTTAACCGAAATAAATTCAAAAGATGGTTCAGTAGTAGAAGTTGGAGCATTGCTTGGTTTGGTATCAGAAAGTGGATCAGCGGGGTCAGTTAAAAAAGAGGAGATTAAAAAAGAAGAAACTACTCAAAAAGAAGACAACGTAATTAAATTAGATACATCTAAAAAAGAACCAAAAATTTTTGAGGAAAAAATTGAAAAAAATAACCAGGTTGAACCATTAGTTTTGACTGATGAGGTCAAAGAGGAAGAAGCTCCAAAGACTAAAATACAAAAATCAGAAACTAAAATTGACTCA
>CABXRX010000010.1 GCA_902514745.1 uncultured Pelagibacteraceae bacterium
TAACTGAGTCATAATAGGCAGTTTCAGTAAATGCAATTCTAGATAATTTCTCTCTAAAACTTAACGATGTAGAACCTTTATTTTTTTTTAATTCATTAATGAGTTCTCTATATTGATTTGACGAGGTAATGACGGCTACATCTTGATAATTTTTAGCCGCTGATCTAACCATTGTTGGTCCACCAACATCAATATTTTCAATTATTTTGTTGTGTTTTTTCGTATTTTTTAATGTTTCTTCAAATGGATAAAAATTTACGATAACTAAATCAATATTTTCAAAATTATTTTTTTTGAGATCTTTTAAATGAATTTTACTTTTTCTTTTGTTTAAAATCCCCGCATGTATCTTTGGGTGAAGAGTTTTCACTCTTCCTTCTAAAATTTCAGGAGAATTTGTAAATTCTGAAACTTCTAAGCATCTAAATCTTAATTTTTTTATTTCTTTATATGTACCACCTGAACTAATAATTTTTATATTATTTTTTTTTAAAGAATTTAAGAGTGGTTTTAAATTTTTTTTATCTGATACAGAAATGAGAGCTGTTTTTATTTTTTTCATTATACTTTACAAATTTCCCATTTTATAGTTTGATTTTCATCTTTACAAATTCCTGATATACATATGTTATGATTTTCCTTATATAAATTTTTGATACCTAAATATAATCCATTATCAATGTTTATATCAAAATTATCACAACTAAATTTCCAGCCTTCATCTTCTAATTCTAAAAAAATTGATTTATTATCTTGTGTTTTCATTACTTTAGTATTTGGATTTAGATGAAATCTAATATCAAACTTAATATCTTTTAACTTATCTTTCTTTATTAATTTATCAAAACCAATAAATTTTGTTTGTTCCGGGTAAAATTCAATTTCTCGTTCATGAATTGTTTTAAATTTTTTTAGATAACCATCATGTGAGCCTGATATTTTCCAATAATTATCTTCAAATATAATATTTTTTTTAATTATATGAATACCTTTTTCTACAATTAAATTTGATTTATCTAACTTTTTATAATCACAAGAAGAGTGATCTTCAATTGATAAAGTACTTTGTAATGCAGTACTTCTTGAAAGCTTATTTAACTTATTCTCTTTATTGTTAAAATAACCAGAATTAGTTATTAGTTTTTTACCATTTGAAATAATTTCAAATGAAAGAGCCCCAGATTGATAAAATTTTGAAAAATTGTTGCTAGGACTATCACCTATATCCATTGTTAATATAATTTGCTTGTTTTTAAGAATTGCATATCCGGCGATCTCTTTATTTTCATTTTTGAATATATAACCAAATCTTTTAAGATATTGATCAAACTCATCATTATTTGAAATATAGTTACCATTAAATAAAATATCTTGATTAATATTTTGCCAAATAAAAGCATAACATTGGCCAAGATAATATATTGTTTCATCAATGTATTCAGGTATTGTATTTTGAGACTCTTTAAACCATTCTCTAATAATAATAAAATATTTTAAATAAAGTATAAGTTGTTTTATGTTTCTAGATTTAGGAAAACCATCATTGTTAATTGATAATTTTATTATCTTTCTTAGTAGATTTAACCCATTAATAAGATATTTATTATCTTCCTTATATGCAAGTCCTGTTAAAATAATTGCAGCACAACCAACAATTTTGTTTTCAACTTCAGATGAATTTTTTATTTCATTCAAAAGATGGTTTGCTTGTTTTTGAACACTTTGATTGAATTTTTTTTTATATTCCTCTTCGCAATCTTCATAAGTCAATCGATGATTAGATAACCAGGAAATTATTCTTTTAGAGGTAATGTCAAAATCCCAACTATCTTTATTGTAGCGTTCGTACTTATTAATCCAATTATTTATAACAGTTTGAGTGGTCTTTTTTGAAGATTTTAGATCTAAACTAAAAAACCAAAAAAAATTATTTAATTTTTTAAATTCAATGTAATTTAAGTTGTTTTGCCAAATGGTTTCTAAAGCAAAGTCTTCAATTTTATATTTTTTTTTTTGATATTTAACAATTGAAGATAATAAGTATGGACTTGGCTTATACTCAAAAGTAATATTTTTAGTTTTTGATATTTTTTTTTCGTAAATATTTGAGTTTTGATAAAATTGTTTTAAACTGACTTTTAAATCTAAATAAAATTGGCTTAAATTAACTATAAAATTTTTAATGATCATTAACTTATTTTAATTTTAATAAATTAATATTTTTTTTTATATCTCCATTATTACTTTTAAATACAGTTGTTCCAGAAACAAGTATGTTAGCGCCAGCCTCGATAACTGTTTTACAATTATCAAAATTAATTCCCCCATCAATTTCAATATCAAAATTCATATTATCTTGAGATTGTATTTTCTTAAGTTGTTTAACTTTATCTAGAACTTCAGGCATAAATTTTTGACCTCCAAATCCTGGATTAACACTCATTATCAAAACTAAATCTATATTCTTAAGGTAGTCGCTAATTAAATTAATCTTAGACTCAGGATTAAGTGAAACTCCAACCTTTTTATTCAAACTTTTAATTTTTAAAATAGAAGATTTCAAATTATCAGTCGCTTCGGGGTGAATTGTAATAATATCAGCACCGGCATCTGAATAAGCTTCAATATATTTGTGAACAGGAGATATCATTAGATGCACATCAAATTTAATTGAACAATTTTTTTTTAAGGCTTTAATTACTGGTGGTCCAATCGTTAAATTTGGCACAAAATGACCATCCATAACATCCACATGAATCATGTCTGCACCACCTTCTTCAAGCCTTTTAATTTCATTACCTAATTGACTGAAATCAGCAGATAATATTGATGGTGAAATTTGTATTTTTTTCATCGATTACTAAATCTACTAGTATCAATTTTTAAAATTTAATTGAATTAAATAATTGATAAATTTGCCTAGAAATTTCACTTTCTAGCGGAAAGGACAACATGCCCATTACGGAGTAACCTAGGACCCAAGGCATAAAGTAAAATCTTATCATATAAAAGAACCAAGCAACATATAATGGAACGAGAGGTGCTATGATGAAAGATGGAGTTATAGGTTTAAAAATTTTTATTAAAGGATTAGTATATTTTACAAATATCTTCATAAAAAAGAACTCAGAGTCTTCTTTTTGAAAAATATTCATCGCAACTCTTCCTATTAAGGTCCACATAATAATTCCTAATAGATAATCTATAAAATAGATTAAAGGATGAAAGTTTGCTGACATTGAGAAATTTATATTAGAAAAAAGATTAAATTAAAAGGGGCGAAATTAATCGCCCCTAAATTAAGATTTGATTGTCCTATTTACCTGTAACGGTTCTACCGCTTGGTATACGAACCTCATCAACCATTTTTTGAGTAGCTTTATCTGGTTCTTGAGTCATTAAACTTACAACAACCATAGAAACAAAACTTACAGCCGCTCCAAAGATACCAAATGTTAGTTGAGTAATTCCAAGGAAACCACTTCCACCAGTTCTTACCCAAACTAGGTACCAAATTGAAGATGCAAGACCTAAAGCCATACCAGCAATAGCACCTTGTCTGTTAGCTCTTTTCCACCATACACCAAGTACAAGTGGGAAGAACAATCCAGACATCGCAAAGTCAAAAGCCCAGATTACTGAACCTAAGATACCTTGGATTTCAAGTGCAGCGATAGTTGCTCCAGCAAAACCAATTATTACAAGTAATGCCCTTGCAACAAGTAGTCTTTTTGCAGTCTCTGCTTTTGGATCTATCATTTTGTAATAAACGTCATGAGAGATCGCATTAGCAATTGCTAAGATCAAACCATCCGCAGTTGACATGGCAGCAGCCATACCTCCAGCAGCAACCAGACCTGAAATTACATATGGTAATCCAGCTATTTCTGGTGTTGCTAATACTACAGCTTTTCCACCCATGAAAAACTCATTTAATTCAAGAGTTCCATTGCCGTTAAAGTCGCTGATGAACATCAAGTTTGCTTGATTCCAGTTTTGGAACCAATCAATTGATTGAACTTCAGCAAATGATTTACCAATAATACCCGTAGATAAACTTGGATCAATTAACGAAAGTTTAGATAGAGTTGCTAACATTGGCGCAGAAGAATATAGAAGGAAGATAAAGAATAATGACCAACCTACTGATTTTCTAGCTGCTTTTACACTTGGAGTAGTAAAGTATCTCATCATCACGTGCGGTAATGAAGCTGTTCCCATCATCATTGCCAATGCTAAAGAAATAAACGCCCAAGGCGTTGCATTTACTGCTGAGTGTGCTTTAGTTATTCCAGCTAACCCTTTAGGTACAGTTGCTAGATCAGCAGCTGAGTTTTTAACAAACCCAAACTGTTGCTCTAGTTCACCAATTCTAGCTACTTCATCAGCTAACATAAAGTGAGGGAAGAAACCCGCACCCATTTTGTTACTGATCCAAAAAATTGGAAGTAAGTATGCTATAATTAGTACGATATATTGAGCAACCTGTGTCCATGTAACCGCTCTCATACCTCCCAACATTGAACAAAGTAAAATACTTACAAGTCCAACATAAACAGCGTATTTAAAGTCGATATCTAGAGCAACAGATGCAATAGTACCTGTAGCGTTAATTTGAGCAGTCACATATGTAAATGAAGCAACAGTTAAAACTATTACTGCAAGAAGTCTTGCTAAATTACCACCGTATCTTGTACCTATAAAATCTGGAACTGTGTAACAGCCAAATTTTCTTAAGTATGGTGCTAATAAAGTTGCAACCAATATATAACCACCAGTCCAACCAACTAGAAGCGCCATATAACCATAACCTTTGAAGTAAATACCACCTGCCATTGCAACGAATGAAGCACCAGACATCCAGTCTGCTGCTGTTGCCATTCCATTGAATACAGTTGGAACTTGTCTTCCAGCTACGTAATAAGCATCTGCTTGGGCTGTTCTTGATAGATAACCGATTAATGCGTAGATGAATATCGTAAATGCTACAAAAGCAATACCTATTGCTTTAGCAGTCATACCCATCTGCTCACCAATTGCCATTAAGATTATAAAACCTATAAATCCACCAGTATAGATCCCATAAACTTTTGGCAAATTGTCTATAAATTTACCTTTAATCATTAATCATCTCCTCTTTCGTTGAAGCCAAATTCTTCATCGATTTTCTCTTGCCTATTAGCAAACCAGAAAATCAAGATTACGAAAATTCCAAGAGATCCCTGACATGTAAACCAATATGTCCATGGATATCCGAAAGGTCCAGTAACCTCATTCATTTCAGCTCCGAAAAGGAAGATGCCAATTGAGAAAACAAACCAAATTGCCAATGTTACGAATAACAGTGCCCTGGTTTTTTCCCAGTGTTTTTCTGCGTTTGACATTTATACCTCTTTTTTAGTTATAACTTTTAAAACCTTAACCATTCTTAAGGCTTTGGAAAGGTGAAAATTGTTCATAATAGGTGCTTATTTACTCACTTTTTTAGGGTATAATTGTCTCAAATAGTAATTTTATGCAAAAATATAAATTATCCTTGAAAGATTTGTCTTTTAAAGATTTTAAAGTTTATTTGTTTGCTTTGTTTAAAGCTTTCATTCCTAAAAAGAAAATTAAAAACTTAGATGAACTTGAGAATTTTATCCAAACTAAATCTGCATGGGTTACCCAAGTTACCTTGTACAATTATTTAAAAACTAGAATGGGAACTAGGTATGTTCTTCATTTTGATAATGATGAGTTTATGTCATCTGTTAATTTAGCTAAATGGAATATTTATTCTATTGCTTTGCAAGATCTTGTTTTTTTTACTTTTTCATATTTAAAAAATAATTTTAATTATCAAGACATAAATCAAGCCCAAGAAATTTATTTTAAAATTTTAGATGATGAAACATCAAATAAAATGCCTTTAGATATTATTGAAGAAGCAAAAAACAATTTTACTGAAAGATTTCAAAATTTGAATTGGAAAATTTATTATAAAGATCTTCCATTTAACCCTAGTGCACTTTCTTTGTATAAGTGGGCCCCTATAGCTGAAGAGCTTAAAACTCTAGATCGAAAAATAGTATTAAATTCTATGATTTTAAAATGGGATATCGTTAAACAGGAATTTGAAAAGTTGATAGAATTTTAAATATTTTTTCTATTGTCAACTAAACTCTCAACTACACTTGGATCTGCTAAAGTAGTTGTGTCTCCCAATTGATCATGTTCGTTAGCTGCAATTTTTCTGAGGATTCTTCTCATTATTTTTCCAGATCTTGTTTTTGGAAGTGCAGGACTAAAGTGTATAATTTCTGGTCTATAGAATGCCCCAAGTTCTCTTGCTATATGATTTTTAAGCTCTCTTTCTAGGTCTCCAGTTTCTTTCTCACCAGTTTTAAGAGTAACATAACAATAAAGTGCGTTACCCTTAATATCGTGTGGGTAACCAACTACAGCAGCCTCAGCTACTTTTGAGTGCGATACAAATGCACTTTCAATTTCTGCGGTACCTAAATTGTGTCCTGATACGATTATAACATCATCAACTCTACCTGTGATCCAATAGTAACCGTCTTTATCCCTTCTACATCCATCACCAGTAAAATATTTTCCATTAAATTGTGAAAAATAAGTATCAATAAATCTTTGATGATCACCATAAACAGTTCTCATTTGCCCAGGCCAAGATTGTGCAATACAAAGCCTACCTTCTCCAGCACCTTTTATTTCTTTCCCATTTTTATCAATTATAACAGGCTTAATTCCATAAAAAGGTTTTGTTGCTGAGCCAGGCTTTAAATCTATAGCGCCAGTCTGAGGAGCAATCATTATTCCACCTGTTTCAGTTTGCCACCAAGTATCGACTATTGGACATTTAGAATTTCCAACTATTTTATAATACCACATCCATGCTTCAGGATTAATTGGTTCTCCAACAGTTCCAAGAAGTTTAAGAGAATTTCTAGAAGTTTTTTTAACGAACTTATCACCTTCTTTCATAATTGATCTTATAGCTGTAGGGGCTGTATAAAAAATATTAACTTTAAATTTATCAATTATTTGCCACCATCTTGACCAATCAGGATAATTTGGAACACCTTCGTGCATTACTGTTGTTGCCCCATTTGCAAGTGGACCGTATATAATATAGCTGTGGCCTGTGACCCACCCAATGTCAGCTGTACACCAGTAAATATCTTTTGGTTTGTAATTAAAGATATACTGATGTGTCATTGAAGCGTAAACCATGTAGCCCCCAGTTGTGTGTAAAACTCCTTTAGGTTTACCAGTTGAGCCTGAAGTGTATAAAATAAATAAAGGATCTTCAGCATTCATTTCTTCAGGTTCACAGTGTTTTGAAACATCTTTAATTAAATCATGATACCAAACATCCCTATCATTATCCCAATTGATGTAATTTCCAGTTCTTTTAACAACAATACATTTTTTAACATCAGGACAACTCTCTAATGCCTCATCAGTTGTATATTTCAAAGGAATGGTTTTTCCATTTCTAACCCCTTCATCTGCTGTAATTATATATTCAGACTCGCAATCATTAACACGATCAGAAATAGCATCTGCTGAAAAACCTCCAAAAATAATTGAATGAACTGCACCAATACGAGCACAGGCAAGCATTAAAATAGCAAGCTCAGGAATCATCGTTAAATAAATAGTAACTCTGTCTCCTTTTTTAATTCCTAATTTTTTTAATCCGTTTGCTGCTTTAGAAACTTTTTCATGAAGCTGTTTATAAGAGATTTTTTGGCTATCTTTAGGATCATCTCCAACCCAAATTATTGCTGTTTTATCCTTTTTATCTTTTAAATGTCTATCAATACAATTTGCTGAGGCATTTAAAGTTCCATCATGAAACCACTTAATTTTAACTTCTTTATTGCTATATTTTACATCTTTAATTTTTTTATATGGTTTGATCCAAGTTATTCTTTTTCCTTCTTTTTTCCAAAATTCATCATTATTTTTGATAGATTTGGAATACTTATCTTGATATTTGCTTTTTGTAGCTAAACTACTTTTAACCCACTGAGGCTTAGTTTTGATGACAAGTTCTTTTGAGCTTTCTTTGGTTATTTTTTTTTTAATAACTCTTTTTTTAACTTTAATTTTTTTTGTTACTTTCTTAGTAACTTTTTTTTTAACCTTAGTTTTTTTCTTTTTTTTTAATGGCATGAAATAATTTTATATTTAAATTTTACTCATCTTATGTAATATTTTCCAGCTTTTAGAGTCTACAGGCATTACGGATAGCCTACTTTGCTTGATAAGAGATAAATGGCTTAATTCCTTTGTTTTTTTGATGCTTTCAAGGGTTATAGGTCTGGTAAATTTTTCTTTAAATTTTACAGTTACGGCCACAAAGCGTCCTAATTTATCAGTTTTATCAAGATAAGCTTCTTTGATTACCTCCACAATCCCGACAATCTCTTTTCCAATATTCGAGTGATAAAAAAAACAAAGATCACCTCTTTTCATACTTTTTAAATTTTTAGCTGCTTGATAATTTCTAACACCATCCCATGGCGCACCTTTTGCACCTGCTTTTTTTTGTTGATCAATTGACCAAACATCAGGCTCAGATTTCATCAACCAATATTTCATTATAACCGAACTCCGGCGCCTTTAAGAAAAGCAGCTTTTTCATCCAAGGGCCATCTTGGTTTCGCTGGGTGATCTAAATTATTAAATCTTTTTAATTTAAATTTTTCTAAACCAACCATAGCAATCATCGCAGCATTGTCGCCACAAAATTCAATAGGTGGGAACATGCTCTGATAATTTTCCTCATTACATAAATTAATTAACATAGATCTAATTCTTTTATTGGCTGCCACTCCTCCAGCAACAACAAATATTTTTTTTTGTAAATCATTTTGTTTTTCAAATTCAGAAAATGCAATCTTAGTTTTTTTATATAAAATTTGTTCAACTGTTTTTTGAAATGATGCTGCAAGATCAAATTTTTCCTGATCAGTTTTAATGTTTTTTGTTATTCTTAAAATTGCTGTTTTAAGTCCTGCAAAAGACAAGTTACATCCTCCTTTATTAAAAATAGGTTTTGGCAAATCATATTTATTGGGATCACCTTTTTTTGCTAAAATTTCTATTTGAGGCCCACCTGGAAATTCAATTCCTAAAAGTTTAGCAGTTTTATCAAATGCTTCACCTAAGGCATCATCAATAGTTGTTCCTAATCTTTTATATTTTCCTAAACCTTGAACATTTAAAAATTGTGAATGTCCTCCAGAAATTAACAATAGTAAATATGGATAATTCAAATCTGAATTTAGTTTTGGGCTTAGTGCATGACCCTCTAGATGATTAACGGCAATGAATGGTTTTTCTAATGCAGAAGCAAAAGCTTTTCCGAAACTTAGCCCAACAGATAAGCATACTATTAGACCTGGCCCAGCAGTTGATGCTACCGCATCAATCTCTTCTATTTTTTTTCCACTATCATCAATTGCTTTTTGAACAATCCAATCAATTTTTTCCATGTGAGATCTAGCTGCTAATTCAGGGACAACGCCTCCAAACTCTTTATGAACATTAACTTGACTTGAAACAACATTGGATAAAACTACTGGTATTCCTTGTTCATTTTCAGTAATTATTGACGCTGCTGTTTCATCACAGCTAGATTCAATTCCAAGAATTAAGGGTTTTTTACTCATTCAAATAGTTTTTATTAATTGTACAATCTCAATACAAGTAAGAAATATAATTATTTATGAAAAAGAAAATTATTATTGGATCTAGGGGCAGCAAACTAGCATTGATATACGCTCAAAATGCAAAAGATAAAATTATCCAAAATACAAATCTAAATGATGAAGATGTAGTAATTAAGAAAATAACAACAAAGGGAGACCAGGCTCAAGATGTAAGATTATCAGAAATTGGTGGAAAGGGTCTGTTTACATCTAATATAGAAAATGAACTTTTAGATAAAAAAATTGATATAGCAGTTCATGCATTAAAGGATATGCCAGCCATAGAAACAGGTGGTTTAAGAATAAACGCATTTTTAGAAAGAAATGACCCAAGAGAAATATTAATATCAAAAGATAAAAAGAAATTAAAAGAGTTAAAAGCCAAAGCTATAATTGGAACATCATCCTATCGAAGAGAATTTCAAATAAAAAATATTAGATCTGATTTTAATTATAAACTTATTAGAGGAAATGTTGATACAAGAATTCAAAAAATTAATGATGGCTTATATGATGCAACAATCTTATCTTATGCAGGAATAAAATCTTTATCAATAGTAGATAAAATTGCAGAAGTATTTTCAACACAAGAAATAATTCCAAGTGCTGGACAGGGAATTATTTCACTTCAATGTCGAAACGATGACAAAGATATTATTTCAATTTTAGATACGGTAAATGATCCAAAAACATCCTTAAGAGCTCATGCTGAGAGAAATGTTCTCAAAGTTTTAGAAGGTGACTGTGAAACTGCTGTGGGAGCTCATGCCGTTATTGATGGGAATGAAATAATTTTAGAAGCCGAGCTTTTTTCTTTAGATGGCACCCAGAGATTTTATGAAAAAAAATCTTCAAAAATTAAAAATGCAGAATCACTTGGTAAAGAGGTTGGACAAATATTAAAAACTAAATCAAATAATTCTTATAAAAAATAATATGCATATTTTATTAACCAGACCACTAGAAGATTGTAATGAAATGATAGTAAAATTTAAATCTTTAGGAAATCAAGTATCCCATCTTCCATTGCTAAGAATAGAAAAGGTAAATTATGAACAGATTAATTTTTTAGACTTTAAAGGTATAATTTTTACAAGTGCAAATGCAGTAAAATTTTTAGATTTAAAAAATATTGATAAAAATCTTTTATGTTTTTGTGTTGGAAGTGCTACTGAAAAAAAAGCTAGAAGTGTTGGCTTTCAAAATGTAATTACTGCTGAGGGTAATGTTGAAAATTTAAAAGAGTTAGTTTTACAAAATTTTAATCAGAAAGATGGAACTTTAATTTATATAAGTGGAGAAACAATCTCCGTTGATCTTGATCAACAATTATTGAAAGAAGGGTATAACATTAAAAGAGTTATTAATTATAAAACTATTCATAATCAAAACTTTGATGATGAGTTTGTAAATCAATTAAAGTTAAATATGCCTGATATGGTTTATGTTTACTCTCAAAATAGCGCTTCAAGTTTACTAAATTTCATTAAGATGCATCAATCCGAAAGTCTCTGGATGAACACCAACTTAATGTGTATTGGTGAAAAAACCTCGTCAATATTGAATGAAATTAAGTGGAAGAAGATATTTCTTTTTAATCCTGGAGAAGAAGAGTTTTTGTTATATAAAATTTAGCTATGGAAATAATAAATAATTTTTCTGATATATTTTTGTCTGTTTGGAAAAAAGGAATTTTAGGAGTCGATATTTTTCAAATATTGATTGGAATTGGGATATTTTTTATTTTCTTAATTTTTAGAGGTTTGATCAGCAAACTTATTATTAAAAAGTTGGAAATTATTTCTAAAAGAACTACTAATAAATTAGACGATACATTTGTTAATGCTTTAGAGGGTCCTGCAAGATTTTTACCTATTGTTCTTGGTTTTTTTATTGCAAGTTATTACATGACTTTTTCAAGTGATGGTCGTGAAATTGTTGACACTATAAATAGAACATTAATTACAATATTAATTTTTTGGGTTATTCATCAAATTATCGAACCAATTTCATACATTTTAAGTGGGCTAGATAAACTATTAACTAGAGAACTAATTGGATGGATAATTAAGTCTCTTAAAATTTTAATTTTTATTTTAGGACTTGCTGCGGTTCTAGAGTTGTGGGGAATCAAGATTGGGCCAATTATAGCAGGTCTTGGTTTATTCGGAGTAGCTGTTGCATTAGGTGCTCAAGATTTATTTAAAAATTTAATTTCAGGAATTTTAGTATTAGTTGAGAAAAGATTTAAGATAGGTGATTGGATTGCTGTTGAGGGAATTATAGAAGGCATTGTTGAAAAGATTGGATTTAGATCAACTACGATTAGAAAATTTGATAAGTCACTTGCAATTATTCCAAATTTTCAATTCGCAGAAAATGCTGTTGTTAATGTTAGCGAAACATCTAACTGGTTGATAAGTTGGATAATAACTCTTCAATATGACACAACAGTTGATCAATTAAAAACGATTAGAAATGAAATTGAGGCATATATTAATAAAAGTAAAGATTTTGATATTAACGTTGGAATAGCAGTTAGAGTTGATAAATTTTCTGATAGTTCAATTGATATGTACGTTCGTTGTTTTACAAAAACTAATAGTTGGAATGAAATGCTTTCTGTTAAGGAAAGACTTGCAATTGAGATTAAACAAATCGTAGAAAATAATAAAGCGGCTTTTGCTTTTCCAAGCCAATCAATTTATGTCGAAAAAAAATGATTGCAATTTTTTACTTAGTTTTACAAATTTTAAAACTTTATTCTTATATCGTAATTGCGAATGTTATAATAAGTTGGCTTATAGCATTTAATGTTTTGAATACTCAAAATAGATTTGTTTATTCAGTTTTAGAACTTACACATCGATTAACAGACCCAATTTTATATAGAATTAGACGGTTTTTACCAAATTTAGGCTCTCTTGATATATCTCCAATAATTCTTCTGCTATTGATTTGGTTTATTGAAATGTGTATGAAGCTGTACATTGCGCCAATAATTTTTTAAAAAATAAAATGATTTTAATAGACGGTAAAAAAGCAGCAGCAGAACTTAGAGAACAGTTAAAACAAGAAGTTGCTGAATTAAAAACAAAATATAACAAAGTTCCAGGGCTTACTGTAATTTTAATTGGAGATATGGCTCCAAGCCAGATTTATGTTCGAAACAAAGAGAAATCTGCTAACGAAGTAGGTTTAAAATCTGAAGTAATTAAATATCCTGACACTGTTGAAGAAAATACAGTTTTAGAAAAAATTAAAGAACTAAATAATGATGAAACAGTTTCAGGAATTTTAGTTCAACTTCCACTTCCAAAACATATTGATAAACAAAAAGTAATTGAAACAATTAATCCATCAAAAGATGTTGATGGTTTTCATCCAATGAATGTAGGAAATTTATCCTCTGGTTATGAAAGTTCAGTACCTTGTACTCCACTTGGATGTTACTTAATGATTAAAAAAATTGAACCAAATTTAAGTGGTAAAAAGGCAGTCGTTGTTGGTAGATCTAATTTAAATGGTAAACCAATGACACAACTTCTTCTAAAAGAAAACTGTACAGTCACTATTACACACTCAAGAACAAAAGATCTAAAAGCTGAATGCTTAGAAGCAGACATTATTGTTGCAGCTGTGGGTATACCAGAACTTGTTAAGGGTGATTGGGTTAAAAAAGATGCAATTGTAATTGATGTTGGGATTAATAAAACAGAAAATGGTCTAGTAGGAGATGTTGCGTTTGATGAAGTTTCAAAAGTAGCTAAGGCTCTTACACCGGTTCCAGGAGGAGTAGGACCTATGACGATTGCTTGTTTGTTAAAAAATACCGTTGAGTGTTTCAAAAGATCGCAAATTTAGTATTTAAATCTATCAATTAAATCTGTTAATTTAGATAATGAAAAAACCTAAGTATCCGTATAGGATTGGCATAATATTTTTATTGTTAACCATACCTCCAATTGGTGCGACACAATTAGGATGGTATTTTCATGATATGCAAACTGGATTTGATTATGGCATGATAGTTGGAACAGTTTCTATTATATATGCGGCTTGGCTTATGTATGAAAAAAATTGGAGAGAGGAGGATGAAGATTAATTTATGGAAAAGATAATTTTCTTTTGTTTGGTAATTCCAATTTTTGGATTTGTACTTTATCTAGGTGTAACAGCAATTATGAAAGGTTTTGATGCTAAAGAAGCTAATAGAGCTGAAAAAAAAGAAGATAGCAAAGAAGATAATATTAATGACACTGAATATACTTTTTCCGATCAAAAAAATTTGAGTGATGAAATTTCAAAGCTAAACGAATTACGTCAATCCGGAGCATTAACTGAAGAAGAATTTGAAAAAGCAAAAAAAAAATTACTAAATGATTAATATTCTAAATCATGTTTAGTGGATTTAAGAAAAAATTTATTAAAGTATCTAAAGGCAAAATTTTTTGTAGAATTAAAGGTAACGGACCACCACTGCTTTTGCTTCATGGCTATCCACAAACCCATATAATGTGGCATAAAACTGCACCAGAATTAAGTAAATATTTTACTGTAGTGGTTGCTGACTTGAGAGGATATGGAAATAGTTTGGTTTTACCTGGTGGAAAAAAACACATCAATTATTCAAAAAGAGAAATGGCTAAAGACATGGTTCAAGTGATGGATGAATTAAATTTTAAAAATTTTTTTCTTGTAGGCCATGATAGAGGCGGGAGAGTTGCTCATAGAATGGCTAGAGATTTTAGAAAAAAAATATTGGCTTTAAGTGTTTTAGATATTTGTCCGACCCTAGAAATGTATGAGGGAACTAATAGAGAATTTGCAAAAGCATACTTTCATTGGTTTTTTTTAATTCAACCAGCTTGGTTGCCAGAAAGAATGATAATGAGTGATCCAAAAAAATGGATGAAAAGTTGTTTAGATAAATGGTCCGGAGAACATAAGTTTGGTAAAGCAGAAGAGGCTTATCTTAAATCATTCAAACAAAAAAAAAGAATTCATGCTTCATGCGAGGATTATAGGGCTTCGGCTACAATTGATCTAGAACATGATAAAAAAGATAAGAATAAAAAACTTAATATTCCAATTCAAGTTCTGTGGGGAACACATGGAGTAATAGGTAAACAGTTTAATTCAATTAAGATTTGGCAAAAATACTCAAATAAAAAAATTAAAGGAAAAGGTATTAATTCTGGCCACTTCATTCCTGAGCAGAATCCTCAAGAAGTAATTTATCAACTAAAAAATTTTTTTCTGAAATAAGATTGTTTTAATTTAATTTTTTTTTTCCATTAACCAAAGATTATTTCCTGCTAAAAAATAAATTTTTCCATTTTTAGGGTGAACTTGAATGTCTCTTATTCTTCCTATTTTATTTTTAAAAATAATTTCTTCTTTTACATTTGATAAATCGTTGAAAATTAATTTTCTTAAAGATTTATCTTTTAGTGAGGTTACTAAAGCACTGCCATTCCATTCTTTAAACTCATTACCTTTATAAATTGTAATAGCACTGGTAGCGATTGAGGGTACCCAATATTGAATTGCCTTAGTAAATCCTGGTTTCCATTTTGGTCCAATTTTGCTACCTGAATAGTTTTTTCCACCCCATCCTAATATCTTCCAACCATAATTTTCACTTTTTTTAGCTTCACCAAACCAATCCCCTCCTTTTGCTCCGTGATTACTAAGATAAATCTTTCCATCAAATGGTGACAATGTTAATCCTTGAGGGTTTCTAACACCTATTTGATAAATTTCAGGAAGCCAATTTGGCTTTCCAGTAAACTTGGGATTGTCTTTTGGGATACTACCATCAGTATATATCCTTATAATGCTACCAGGATGTTTTGTAGGATCTTGTGAGATCATTCCCATTCCTCTTTCTCCAGCAGATGCATAAAGAAATTCACCTTTAATTGCTAATCTGGACCCAAAATGATAGCCCGAGTCTATAGACGGATTTGCTTGAAATATATTTTTAAAATTTAATTCCTTTTTATTTAATGCTGCTTTGGCAATTGAAGTACTAGTCTTGCCATTACCTCTATCCTCAGAATATGAAATCCAAATATTATTATCTTTGTAAATAATATCTAATAACCCACCTTGTCCAACATTTAAAAAATTTAAGTTATGCTTAATTTCAAAAGTATCTTTTGAATTAATATTAACTATTTTTATTTTTCCATTTTTTTCTGTTAAAATTATTTGATCATTGTCTATAAATGAAGATCCCCAAGGTTCTTTTAATTTTGTTATTTTTTCAAAACTATAATTTTGAGAATAGACATGTGATGAAAAAAATAGAAAAAAAATTATTAAATAAATTTTTTTCATATTTTGTTAAAAAACAACTTCAAAACCCTCAAAATCTGGTGGACCAAGGTATAAATCTCTATGTTGTGCAGCATTTTTGTGTGCTAAACGAAATGCTTCTGATTTTGTCCAGTTTATAAAATCTTCTTTTGACTCCCAAGTGCTATGAGAAGAGTATAATGAATATTTTTCATTAGTATCCCCTTTAATTAAATTAAATTTTTTAAATCCTTTGACACCCTCAAGATGAGTATCTCTATTTTTCCAAACATTTTCAAAATCATTTTCTCTACCCAAAACAATTTTAAATCTGTTCATTGCTATATACATATTGTGCTAGGATAATTTTGATCTACCACCATCAACTGCAATAATTTGACCCGTTACCCAAGAACTATCTTCAGTAATTAAAAATTTTGCAAGTGATGCTGAGTCTTTTCCCTCACCCAATCTTTTTAGAGGGTGTGCTTTTGCTATTCCTTCAGCAATAGTTGTATTTTTTAACATAGGTTCAGCAATTTTAGATCTTGTTAAGCTAGGCGCTACACAGTTAACTCTAATATTAGGAGCAAATTCTGCAGCCAATGATACAGTTAGCCCTTCAACAGCCGCTTTAGCTGATGCAATAATTGCATGATTTGTAAATCCTCTTTGTGCTGCAACTGTTGAAAATAAAACAATAGAACCTTTATTTTTTTTTAAACTTTCTTGATATCCTTTAATAGTTTCTACTGCTGAATATAGATTTAATTTCATACATTTAGTAAAATCTTGTTCTGTAACCATTCTTATTGGCTTTAAATCAATCGATCCAACACAATAAGCAATACCTTTTATCTCAGCTACATCTGCTTTAACTTTATCAATAAAGCCATCCTCTAAAACATCAGCAACTGTATATGTACAACCTAATTTCTCTGCAATTGAACTAACTTCATTTTCATTTCTTGCAACTAAGTGAATGTTATTTCCAGAATTTTTTAATTGTTCTGCTAGACTTGAACCAATAGAACCTGTCGCACCAAAGATAAGATATTTTTCTGACATAAATTTTTTAATTAGTTATATTTAATTATGAAATTATTTTTTATACTTGGTAATCAATTATTTCCATTAAAATACCTAGACCGCTTCAAAAAGGACCATGTGTTTTTTATGGCAGAAGACAATGGATTATGCACTTATGAAAAACATCATAAGCAAAAAATCTTATTATTCCTATCTTCTATGCGTTCGTATGCGGATAATCTAAATAAAAATAAATATAAATTAGATTACTTAAAAATTGAAGATAAAGATTTCAAAGATGATTATTTCAAAAAGTTAAAAAAAATAATAGCCAAAAATAAAATAACTGAAATTTCAAGTTTTGAAGTTGAAGATAAATTTTTCGAAAAAAAAATTACACAGTTTTCAAAAAAAGAAAAAATTAATTGGAATATTATTCAGACACCCATGTTTTTAAACTCTAGAGATGAATTTAAAAATTATTTGGGAAAATCAAAAAAGCCTTTCATGGCAACATTTTATAAAGAGGTAAGAAGAAAATCTGGAATACTGATGGGCGCTGATGGAAATCCAATTGGTGGCAAGTGGAGTTTTGATGAAGATAACAGAAATAAATTACCTAAAGATATTTCAATTCCAAAATTTCCAAAAATAAATGAAACTAATCATACAAAAAAATTAAAACCAATTATTGAAAAATTGTTTAAAGACCATCCTGGAAGCACTGATAACTTTTGGCTAGCGACTGAGTATGATGAAGTTGTTAAACTGTTAAATTTTTTTATAAAAGAAAAATCAAATTTATTTGGTGATTATGAAGATGCTGTTAACCAAAAAGATAATATCTTATTCCATAGCGCACTAAGTCCTTATATTAATTTAGGATTAATAACTCCTGAATTTATTATTCAAAAAATTTTAGATTTTCATAAGAAAAATAAAATAAGAATGAATTCACTTGAAGGTTATATTCGTCAGGTAATTGGCTGGAGAGAATTTATGAGAGGTATCTATCAAGGATATTCGGAAAAAATGGAAGTTGGAAATTTTTTTAAACAAAATAGAAAAATGAAAAATTCCTGGTATGAGGGAAATACAGGTCTACCACCGTTAGATCATGCAATTAAAAACGCAGTTAATTATGGATGGTCTCATCACATTGAAAGGTTAATGATATTATCTAACATAATGAACCTTTGCGAGATTAAACCTACAATTGTTTACAAATGGTTTATGGAAATGTTTGTAGACTCATCAGACTGGGTAATGGTTCCAAATGTTTATGGAATGGGTTTATTTAGCGATGGAGGTGTATTTGCAACTAAACCTTATATTTGTGGCTCAAGTTATTTTATGAAGATGATGGATTTTAAAAAAGGGGAGTGGTGTAATACAATGGATGGTCTGTATTGGAGGTTTATAGATCGAAACAGAAAATTTTTCTTAACAAATCCAAGATTATCAATGATGGTTCGTATTTTTGATAAAATGAAAATAGATAGAAAAAAAATGATTTTATCTGAAGCAGATAAATTTATTAAACAAAATACAAACTAGTGAAAAAAACAAATTTACCATCAAAAATTTGCCCAGTATGTAAAAGGCCTTTCGTTTGGCGAAAAAAATGGAAGTTAAATTGGGATAGAGTAAAATATTGTTCAAAGAAGTGTTCTAAGCTAAGCTAAACTCTAGTGAATATAATTGTTTTACAGCATATTAAAATTGAAGATCCTGGTTACATTAAAGATTTGATGTTAGCTGATGGAGTTAAGTTAACTACTATTGAGCTAGATGAAGGTGAAAAAATTCCAAATAATCTAAGTCAATTTGATGGAATGTTTTGTATGGGTGGTCCAATGGATACCTATATGGAAAAAGAATATCCTTGGTTAATTGAAGAAAAAAAAGCAATTAAAGAATTTGTTGTAAACTTAAAAAAACCTTATTTAGGTTTCTGTCTGGGTTGTCAGTTATTAGGTGAAGTAGTGGGTGGCAAGGTGGTTAAATCAAAACCAGCAGAAATTGGCATCATGGATATTAATTTTTCAAAAGAAAAAAATGAAGATAAGTTATTTTCTAAATTTCCTGAAAATATCAAAAGCCTACAATGGCACTCATATGAAGTTCAAGGAATAGAGAATAATAAAAATATAACTTTATTAGCATCATCACCCGTAACTAAATACCAAATTTTTAAATATCAAAATCACGCTTATGGAATTCAATTTCATATAGAAATTAAAGATACTACAGTCAATGAGTGGGGATGCGTTCCAGAATATAAAAAAGCTCTTGAAGATCAGTTAGGAGATGGTGCTTTGGAAAAATTCAATAATGCAGCAAAAGATAATATGTCTGATATGAATAATTATTCTAAAATTCTTTATGAGAATTTTAAAACAATATTGTGATTTATTTAATCACCAAAATGCTCCATATCAGATTTACCTTTTTTTAATTGATTAACTGCAGATTTTAAAATTTCAGATGCATTTTCTAATTGTTTAATCGATTCCAAGTTTAATTCTTGAAAATTTTTATCTAAAATTTTTTCATCTAAAAGCTTTTTTACATGAGTTGCCGTATGTTTAGTAAACTCTTTGGAAAGTATTTCTATAGGATCAACATGACATAATTGACCAAATTTGGTGTAGTCTTTAATGCTTGGGTCACTAGCCATATAACCGTTGACTAATGTAATTCTTTCACCAGGAGATGTAAGGCCTTTAGCTCTGTGAACAACATGCTTTCCTTGCTGAAAAACAGCAAATCCAGGACCAGGAATCTCAGGTGAAATAATTTTATCGGATGGAATTTCTTTATTATTTTTTTTTATTTCAGCCATTTCATCTTTAGTTCCATAAAAATATTGGAATTGACCTCCTTTAATTTTTTTTGGGTCTGTAACAAACATCACATAATCGAACATTAAAGTATCTACATGCCATTTATCGACATTTTTTTCTAATTCTAAAGGATTATAATTTAAGTGACCTAGTTGATGAGGAATTGTATGAGGAGAAAGATTAATTCCTGCAATATCTGACAAGAAAATACTAACTTCATCAGAAAGACACAAGTCTCTTAAAAATTTAGATCGGTAAACTCCACCCCTAACATTTCTAGCTATTCTTTGACTGGAAGTTGTAAATTTTTCTAATTTTCTAGTTACATCTAATAATATTTCACTACCTTCATCACTTAAGATTCTAAATACTGAAGTTGCAGCGAAATCAACAGGAGAGTCATTTATTATATCCTCTGAGTAACCTAAATCTTTTAACGAATAAATTTCACTTGGTTTTTCTAGCTGAAGATGTTTCTTTGAATCGAAAGATACTTTGTCATCTATCAGCTCAAAACCGTCTGGAGCATTATTTAAATTTATTGGGTACATAAATTTATCTATAAAAAAACAGGTTTATGTTATTATCCAATTAATATTTAATCAAATAAAATGAATAATAAATTTTTTGAATGGGCAGGTGTGATTACTGCTATTTTATATTCGTTGTTTGTTGCATTAAATATTGGAATAGAATTTTTTGGCTTCTGCTTATTACTCTTATCAGCGATTTTAATTGGGATATGGGCTTATAGAGGAGGCCATAAAGGAATACTTTTATTGCAATTTTTTTATGCAACAGCTGGTATTATTGGAATGATACGTTGGTTTTAATTAAAAGATGAAATAATTTTTGGGATATAACTTTTAAAATTAAAAAATCCTTTATTGCAGTATTGCCAAGCTAATTGATCAAGATTTCTATATAAAAAAATCATTTTTAGATTATTTGAATTTAGATAATCTAAATTTTCACCAACAGCTGGATATAAGCTACAATAACTTTCAATATTTTTAATTTCACTTATATCGATTACTTGACAATCAATAGATTTATCTTTTAATCTTTGCTTTTGATCTTCCATTAAAAGTAACTTAAATTTTATTAATTTATCACTAAGTTTTATTGATCTATTTTCATTTTTGTTTGAAATAATATAAATTTTTTCAAACTTATTTTCTTTAAAGTCAGTAGTTTCAAAAGATAAATTGTTTTCAAAAATTAAGAGATTTTTTTCATCAACATTTTGTGGATTATTGAATTCTTGTTTAATTAAAGTGTAAGATTTTTCAGAAACTTTTGGAGGTGCATTTTCATTTAATTTAATATTTTGAAATCTATTATTCGTAAATTTTTTTATATTCCATTCACTAGCAAGATAATGCTTTCCTTGTGTTTGAATGCCCGCTACCCATCTCCATCCAAGTGTATTTGATGCAGAGTCTCCATCGTATAGATGTTGCATAAAAAACTCAGCTCCTAATTGCCATGGCAATTCTAGAGTGAATATCCAGATACTTGCAAACCACATCCTAGTATGATTATGAAGATAGTTATTTTCTTTTAGTTCATTTACCCACTGATTAAAACATTCTAAGTCAGTTTTTCCTTCTATTGCATTTTTGTAGTTTTGGTCATCTTTAAATTCATTTCTAAGATCATTTAATTCTATTAAATAATCTGACCAAACATTTGGTCTTAGTTCCAACCAACCTTTCCAATAAGTTCGCCACAAAACTTCTTGAATAAATTTTTCGTTTTTTGTAAATGAAAATTTCTTAAGTGATTTATCAATTACTTCTAATTCATTTATTATTCCATGAGTTATGTAGGGTGATAAACATGAAATATTAGACCTCTTATCAGGACCAAAATCAAAATTTCTTAATTTAGAATATTCTGAAAGATTATTTTCAACAAACTGATTTAATTTTTCAACGGCTTTAGCCCTTGAAGCTTCAAATATCATATTAAACTATTTTGATTTTTTTTTCTTTAGACCTAATTTATCACTATGTCTCAGTCTTAATATAACAATTGCACCCGCAATAAGAACTATAGCAACAGCCTCATATACTAACGCAGTTGGATCCATCTCTTTACCTTGAAGTATTATAAATCGAGCAAGAGCAGTGATAGCAATTAAAAGAGGAAGAGTAATACTGATTGATTGTTGGTCCCAAAATACTCTGACCATTGCAAGAACTTCTAAATATAGAAACATTAAAAGTAGATCGGCTAACGTTACTGATTTGTTTAGAAACATGTTGTTAATTTCCATACCAACAGCAATTACAGTACTAATTAAAATAATACACATTAAAGCTAGCTGTAAATTTTTTGCTATTTTTTCCATTATTTTTCTTTACTAAAAGGTAGCCATTTTTCAAATACAGATTTTGATGGTCCATCATAGGGTATTGAGTATGAACTTGGGTTTGGACTAGTTAAAACTTCGATACCTTTAGAAAATACAAAAATAAAAACTATAACAAAAACAATTACCATTATCTTAAAAGGATCAAAATTTTTTGTTTTAAAAACACTATTCGATTGTACTTCAGCTTTGTGGAAATTTTTAAACGTCATATAAACTGCAAATATTAAACCAATATGAGCAACATAAAGTCCTGCCCAGCCGAATGCAAAGGTCGTGTATGAAAAAACATATAAACTAAAAACTGTTGTCCAGATAAAACTTAGAACTAATAGAATTTGAAGTCTTACAGTTTTAGGCAGAGATCTAAGATCATTTTTACTATCATCAAATAGAATATTTGCTGCATCTACCATCCAGTTTTTTAGTGATTCCATAAAAACTAAGTTATAATTTTTTAAAATTATAACAATTGTTAAATTGTCCTAAATGTTAGGTTAAATTTGCTTTAATAACGCTTTCTATTTGGCTAGAGCTTTGAGCGCCTGAAATAAAATCTTTGCCTATCTCAAAAAAAGGAACACCACTGATATTTTTCTCTCTAGCTATAGATAGTTTTGAATTTACAAGTTCAATATTTTTTTCATTAATAAATTCTTTAAATAGGTTCTCAGAAATATTATTTTGTTTGGCAACATTAATTAGAATATCTAAATTTCCTATATCAAGTCCATCAACAAAATATGATTGATATATTTTTTCTTTAATTTGATTACCTAAATTAAATTGTTCACTTAAAATAATAAGTAAATGAGAAAGAACAGTGTTAGGGGTTTTTTTTATTTTATCTAAATTAAAATTCATGCCAGACTCTTTTGCTTTTAATCTCATATTTTCATACATAGGAGCAGCATTATCTTTTCCACCAAACTTTATTTCAAGATATTTTTCTCTAGAAATTCCCTCAGCTGGCATGTCAGGATTTAATTGAAAAGGGATATGTCGAATATCAAATTTTATATTAGAAAATTTTTTTAATGCGTTATTTAAATTCGCATGTCCAATAAAACACCATCCACAAATAGTGTCTGCAAAAACATTTATTTTCATTAATCTAAGAACGAAGTTTTTTTTTATGATAATTAATAAATCTCTCCACATTTGATTTATTAAATGTTTTGTTTTCCTCAAAAGAAACTTTTTTCATAGAGTAAGCAGAGCTTTTAGTTTGTCTTGACTCAATTATTACATTTCCTTTATAAAGTTTAAGTTTAACAGAGCCGTTAACTTTATTTTTTTTAAGATCTACAATTTTTTGAAGTTTGAATCTTTCTTTTGAATACCAAAAACCATTATAAATCAGTTCTGCGTATCTAGGCATTATCTGATCTTTTTTGTGCATAGTTTCTTTATCAAGAGTTACAGACTCTATCGCTCTGTGTGCATGAATTAAAAGTGTACCACCTGGTGTTTCGTATACTCCTCTGGATTTAATTCCAATAAATCTATTCTCAACTAAATCAACTCTTCCAATTCCATTATCTCCCGCAAGTTGGTTAAGTCTTCCTAATAATTTTGAAGGAGAAAGCTTTTTTCCATTGATCCCATTGGGATCACTATTTTTAAAATTGATAGTTACAAAGCTTGGTTTGTTGGGAGCTTTTTCAGGTGATACAGATCTTTGAAAAATAAATTCTGGCGCTGAATTTTTTGGATTTTCTAAAACCTTACCTTCTGTAGAAGTGTGAAATAAATTATCATCAACTGAAAAAGGAGGAGCTCCTTTTTTATCCTTTGGAATAGGAATCCCATGTTTTTTTGCATAATTAATAAGGTCTGTTCTAGATTTTAATTTCCAAATTCTCCAAGGAGCAATAATTTTTGTATTGGGTCCAAAATAATGATATCCTAACTCAAATCGAACTTGATCATTTCCTTTACCAGTTGCCCCATGTGAAACTGCGTAAGCTTTAAATTTTTTTGCAACTCTAATTTGATCTTTTGCAATAAGTGGTCTAGCTATTGACGTTCCTAATAAATAAACACCCTCATAGATTGCATGACCTCTAATCATTGGATAAACATAATCTTTAACAAAGATATCTTTTAAATCTTTGATTATAATATTCTTAACACCAAATTTTTTCGCATTTGCTATAATTTTTCTTTTGTCAATTTCTTGTCCAACATCTGCAGTATAACAAATTACTTCTGCATCATAATTTTCCTGAAGCCATTTTAGAATTATAGAAGTATCAAGACCTCCAGAATAGGCCAAAACAATTTTCTTTTTTGATTTCATTTTTTTATTTAACTACAAGCTTTTTTTGCAGCATTGTAGGCCTTAGTAAAGCCCAACAAAGAATAATGATCAATTGTTTGAGATCCATTTTGGTTATATCCAGTAATCATTATTCTAGATCCTTTTTTCATTCTCTTAATCATTCTAAATTCAATTTTACTATCAGCAATCCATGCAAATCCTTGTTCTTTAATATCAAATTTGAATTTATTTTTTCCAGATTGTGCTGTTACAGTGTTGCTATTAAACTCATAACCTGCAGTAACGCTTACCTCGTCAATAATTTTATCGGCCGGCCTGAAGGCAATAAATAATTTAGCATCTCTTTTACTTGATTTTGGAGCTTGCAGAATTGGGGATGATTGTGCGAAACAAACTTTGCCAGACGCCTCTGTTATAACCATTGACTCCCAATCTTTATATTTGCCAATTTTTTTAACTTCCTCAGCAGTCAATTGGGCACTTAAAGCAAGTAATAATAATGGCAATAATAATAAAATTTTTTTAATTATGGACATGGATTGGGATAAATTGTTTGAACATTATTAATTTCTTTAATGACATCATTAGATATATTTATGTTTACACTTTCTATATTTGTTTTCAACTGCTCCATAGTGGTTGCACCAATAATTACACTAGTTACAAAATCTTGAATTTCACAAAATTTTAATGACAATTGACTCATATCCAGTCCGTATTTTTGACTAATTTTATAATATAGTTCAACGGCTTTTTCTGTATTAGGTTTCCTATAACGAGTCCAAAAATCAAAATCTCTCTCCATTCTTGAACCTTTTGGAAAACTATTATTTCTATATTTGCCGGATAAATATCCGCTTGCTAGAGGAGAATAAGCAAGACAACCAATTTCTTCTCTAATTGATACTTCAGATAATCCAATCTCATAGGATCTATTTAATAAACTATAAGGATTTTGAACAGACATCATTCTTGGCAAATTTTTTTGTTTAGAAACTTCAAGATAATTCATTACACCCCATGGAGTTTCATTAGATAACCCTACGTATCTAATTTTACCTTTATCTATATATTTGTTTAATTCTCCAAGCACGTCTTCAAATTGGTTCCAATTATTTTCTTTATGAGAGTAGCTAAGCCTTCCAAAATTATTTACATTTCTTTCAGGCCAATGAAGTTGGTATAAATCTATATAATCTGTTTTAAGTCTTTTTAGACTATTTTCTAATGCAGACTCTAAGTTAGGACCTGTGAAACTATTTTCTCCATTTCTAAGATAATTTCTTGCAGGACCAGCAACTTTCGATGCAAGTATTACTTTGCTTCTTTTTTTTGTTTTTTCAAACCAGTTACCTATAATTACTTCAGTATCACCATAAGTTTCTTTTTTTGGAGGAACAGCATACAATTCAGCAGTATCCCAAAAATTTACGCCTTTATCTAGGGCATAATCCATTTGTTCAAAAGCTTCTTTTTGAGAGTTTTGTTCACCCCATGTCATAGTACCGAGACAAATTGTGCTCACATCAAGATCAGTATTACCTAATTTTTTATAATTCATAATGGTTTTTGTTTAATATGGATATTTTTAATCTTTTTAAGGCATCTTGAATAATTAGTAAAAGACTATTATATAATACTTACTATGGAATTTGATAAAAACGAAATCTTAAATAGAGCTAAAGCAGCTCAACAGTCAACAGTTGTAATGGATGAAGGCTTACGAGCCTACATGTTAAAAGTTTACAATTACATGGCAACTGGAATTTTATTAACAGGAATAGTTGCGCTATTAACATTTAAAATGTCAGTGGTCACAAACGATGCGGGATCAATTGTAGGTTTAACATCAGTTGGTAATGCAATTTACTTATCAGGACTAAAATGGTTGGTAATGTTGGCACCTTTAGGAATAGTTTTTTATATGAGTTTTGGAATTAATAAGATGAGTGCTTCAAAAGCACAGACTACTTTTTGGGTCTTTGCAGGTTTAATGGGCTTATCTTTGTCTTCAATTTTATTAGTTTATACTGGAATGAGTGTTACTAGAGTTTTCTTTATATGTTCAGCGACTTTTGGAGCAATGAGCATTTATGGTTACACAACTAAAAGAGATTTAACAAAACTAGGTTCATTTTTAATGATGGGCTTAATCGGAATAATTATTGCTTCAATAGTTAATATATTCATGAAATCTTCAATGATGTATTTTGTGATATCAATCTTAGGTGTTTTAATTTTTGTCGGTTTAACAGCTTATGATACTCAAAAAATTAAAAACATGTATGCTGTAAGTGATACTGGTGAAGTAATGGGTAAAAAAGCTGTTATGGGTGCTCTCACACTTTACTTAGACTTTATAAACTTATTTATAATGCTACTTAGATTATTTGGACAAAGAAGATAATTTTATTTCTGTAACTTTTTCCAATTAGTATTTTTTAATAATAATTTAAGGTCAAAAGAGTTTTTTAAAATTTTTCCACTTGTATCTGTTATCAAGTATTTAAGATTTTTGTTTTTTGGCTTAAAATTTTTACATATTTTATATAAAGCATTTTCAGTAGCATTTCTAAAAACACTAAAACTAACTTGTTTGCTTGATATACTTAAGCCATAATCTTTCCACGATCCTTCAGAAACCATTTTTGCGTACAAATCTAAGATAACCTTAAGCTCATCTCTTTCAAAAAATTGTCTTTCTTCTATTTGTTTATGAGGGTTGTTGACTACTAGTTTTAAATTACTAGGCATCAATTTTGTGTTTGTTAATTAAAGGTATCTGAAAACCTGTGAAAATAATAGTTATAGGTAACATTCCCCATACTTTAAAGTTTACCCAAAATTCTTCTGATTGAGTCCTCCATATGCATTCATTTAATATTGCAAGGCCGAAGAAAAAAAACATCCATCTTTTATTTAATAACTCCCAACCAATATCTGATAGTGGAATTGATTTACCCATAATTTTTTTTAAAACAGGTTCTTTGGTAAAAAACTTTCCAAAAAATAATGCGAGAGCAAACAGAATATTTATAATTGTTGGTTTAATATAAATAAATATAGGATCATTGAAATAAATAGTTAATCCACCAAAAAATGTAATTAATATTCCACTTATTAAGGGCATCATTGGTATTTTTTTTTCAAAAAACCAAACAACTGCTAACGCAATTAAAGTTGCAACTATAAGTGGAGGGATTGCAACTGATAAATTTTTATCATTATTGTAATAATAAAAAAAAAATATAGCTAATGGTCCAAAATCTGTAACAAATTTTAAAAAAGATTTATTCACTAAAAGATATTAACATATTTGCCACATCACAAAACATTATTATTTTTAGCATTGATTTTTATTTTTAAATACCCATACTAATAGTAATGCCAATCCAAAAAGCAAAATTCTCAATTGGAGATATTGTAAAACATAAACACTTTGAATTTAGAGGTGTAATATATGATGTTGATTTTGAATTTAACAATTCAGAGGAGTGGTATCAGTCAATACCAAAAAATGTGAGACCAAGAAAAGATCAGCCTTTTTACCATTTGTTAGCTGAAAATGACGAAATAACTTACGAAGCTTATGTTTCAGAGCAAAATCTTCTAATGGATGACTCTGAGGAGCCAATAAAACATCCTTTGATTGAGGAGATTTTTTCAGGAAAAAAGGGTTCTAGTTATTTTAAGATGTCTAACTAAATTTATCATTTTTCAAACACATTTAGCTCAAATCTAAGCCACACAAAAAATGTATGTTATTGCTATATTCTGATCAAGGATGTTAAACGTTAATTTCAATTATTATCTCCCTCTGCATTCTTGATCGGAAATCCTTTTCATAATAAACATCACTAATTAAATATGCTTAAAATTTTTCAACCAAATAAAATTTTTCAAATAACCTCAAAAGCTCCAAAATATATTCTATTCTCATTTGTGGTAGTACTTTCTATTGGACTTACAGAAGCATTAATTTTATCTCCTGAGGATTATAAACAAAGTGATGCTGTTAGAATTATGTATGTACATGTTCCTGCAGCTTGGATTTCTTTAGGTATTTTTTCATCTATAACTTTTTTATCGCTTAGTGGATTTATTTTCAAAAATAAAAATTTTTTTTTAATCTCTAAAAGTTTGGCACCATCTGGTTTTGTATTTAATATAATTGCATTAGTTACAGGTTCTATCTGGGGTAAGCCAACTTGGGGAACATGGTGGGCCTGGGATGCTAGAATTACCTCCATGTTAA
>CABXRX010000011.1 GCA_902514745.1 uncultured Pelagibacteraceae bacterium
TAAAATCTCTAATAAAGATAAATGTAAATTATAAACAAGTGGGCTCTGATCGAATTACAAATGCTATAAGTTTGGTTAATAATAAGAATAATTTTATTATACTTGATTTTGGAACGGCAACTACTTTTGATGTTTTGATAAAAGATACCTATTCAGGAGGAATTATTGCCCCAGGTATTAAACTTTCCTTAGAAACTCTATCTGATAAAGCAACTTTAATACCAAAAGTAAATCTAAAAATGATTAAAAATGTTATAGGAAGCGATACTGTCACAGCTGTAAGATCTGGTTTTTTTTGGGGTTATGCAGGTTTAATTGACAATATCGTTAAATTAATTAAGAAAGAGACGAGAAAATCTTTTAAAGTAATAATTACTGGAGGATTTTCTAATTTATTTAAAAAATCAATAAATACGAAAGTTAGTCACAATAAAAATATTACTATCAACGGACTTATCAAAATCTCTAAATTAATAAAATAGCATGAAAGATGAACTATTATTTTGTCCACTAGGTGGATCGGGTGAAATTGGAATGAACATGAACCTTTTTGGTTATGGTCAACCTAGTGATCATAAATGGATAATGGTTGATATTGGTGTAACATTTGCAGATGACACTATTCCTGGGGTGGATTTAATTTATCCTGATCCAGGTTTTATTGTTGAGAGAAAAGAAAACTTGCTTGGAATAGTATTAACACATGCTCATGAGGATCATATTGGTGCTATTGCACACCTCTGGCCACAGCTTAATTGTAAAATTTTTGCAACACCTTTTACAGCCGTTCTCATAAAAGAAAAATTTAGAGAAAAACATATAGATATAACTAAAGATTTAAAAATTGTTGAACTAAATGGAAATGTATCCTTAGGTCCTTTTGAAATTGAATATATAACACTTACTCATTCAATCTTAGAACCAAATGGTTTAAGAATTAAAACTCCAGCAGGATCTATATTACATACAGGTGATTGGAAAGTTGACCCTGATCCATTGATTGGAGATAAAATTAATTCAAATAGATTAAAAGAAATAGGAGAAGAGGGTATTCTTGCTATGATTTGTGACTCAACTAATGTCTTTAGCGCAGGCAGATCGGGCTCTGAGTTAGATGTTAGAAAAAATTTACTTAATGTAATGTCACGACTAAAAAAAAGAATTATAATAACTTCTTTTGCATCTAATGTAGCTAGAATGGAAACAGCATTTTATTGTGCTGAGAAAACAGGAAGGCAAATTTCACTTGTAGGAAGATCAATGCATAGAATTTATAAGGCTGCACGTCAGTGTGGTTACTTAAAAAATACCATTGAACCTATAGACCCTAGAGAAGTAAAAAACTTTTCAAGGGAAAAAATTGTTTATTTGTGTACTGGCAGTCAAGGTGAACCAATGGGCGCAATGATGAGAATATCAAGCTACACTCATCCAGATGTTTTTATTGAACAAGGTGATGCAGTAATATTTTCTTCAAAAATTATTCCTGGTAATGAAAAAAAACTTTATAAACTTCACAATCAACTAGTTAAAGACGGTATTGAAGTTATATCTGAAGAAAATGAGTTTATTCATGTTTCTGGACACCCTAACAGAGAAGATCTTAAAGATATGTATAATTGGGTTAAACCAAAATGTGTTATACCTGTTCATGGTGAACACAGACATATGATAGAACACATTAACTTTGCTAAGGAAATGCAAGTTCCACATCCAGTTCAAGTTGAAAACGGAGATATAGTGAAATTATATCCAGGTGATATACCCGAGGTCTATGATAAAGCACCAAGTGGTAGGTTATATCTGGATGGTAATGTAAGTGTTGATGGTGATTCACAGTCTATAAAAGATAGAAAAAACTTAAGTGCTAACGGTTATCTTGAGGTGACTATAATGATTAACCCAAAAGGTAATGTGCATAATAACCCTGTATTGTCTTATAGGGGGTTGCCAGTTTATGATAAAGATGAGTTTGACTATGGTTTAGAATATGAAATAGAAAAAACTACTAGATCATTTAAAATTGGAAGTAGACAACAAGAACATAATTTAATTGATGCTCTTAAAATTACTTGTAGAAAATTTACAAAAGAAAAAACAGGAAAAAAACCATTTACAAATATTAATTTAGTTAGAATTTAATGAGCGTTACAGGCTTAGCTATAATCTATATAATTATTTGGTGGATATTATTTTTCGCAATATTGCCAATAGATGTAAATAGGTTAAAAACATCTAAAATTGAAGGAGAGGATCCTGGATCGCCTGAAAATCCAAAAATGCTTAAAAAGTTCCTCTATTGTACAGGTATTACTACTGTTATTTTTATTATTATTTATCTACTAATTAAATTTGAATATTTAAATTTAAGAAATATTATTAATTAAGATGCTTTTATCAAAATCTTTTATTCCAATATTAAAAAATAATCCCTCTGAGGCAAAGATAAAATCTCATCAACTAATGTTGAGAGTAGGAATGATCAAACAAGCTTCAGCCGGTATTTATTCGTGGTTACCTCTTGGATTTAAAGTTATGAAAAAGATAGAAGCCATTGTAAGACAAGAACAGGATAAAATTGGTGCCCAAGAAATTTTAATGCCGACAATTCAGTCAAGTGAAATTTGGAAAGAAAGTGGTAGATACGATGATTATGGAGAAGAAATGCTCAGAATTAAAGATCGCCAGGATAGAGAAATGCTTTATGGGCCGACTAACGAAGAGCAAGTAACTGAAATCTTCAGAAGTTCTCTTAAGTCTTATAAATCACTTCCTCAACTTCTGTATCATATACAATGGAAATTCAGAGACGAGATTAGACCTCGATTTGGAATTATGCGAGGTAGAGAATTTTATATGAAAGATGGATATTCATTTGATGTTACAGATGAAGAAGCATTTTACTCTTATAATAAATTTTTCTTATCTTATTTAAGAACTTTTAAAAGATTATCATTAACAGCCATTCCTATGGCTGCAGACACTGGCCCTATAGGTGGAAATTTATCACATGAATTTATAATTCTAGCTGATACAGGTGAAAGTAAAATTTTTACTGATAAACGAATTTTTGATTTAAACAGTGATGGTACTGATTTAAAAAAATCTTCATTAAAACAAATGCGTAAAAAATATGAACAGTTTTATTCAGTAACTGATGAAAAATTTAATCAAGATGAATTTGAAAAAATGGTTTTAGAAGAAAATAGATTAATAACAAAAGGTATTGAAGTAGGACATATATTTTATTTTGGTGACAAATATTCTAAAGCTATGCAAGCTGCTGTTGATCTTCCTGGTGGCAAAAAAGATTTTGTAAAAATGGGCTCTTATGGAATTGGTGTATCAAGACTTGTAGGAGCGATAATAGAGGCAAAATATGATGATAAAAATGAAATCATGAAATGGCCATTGTCTGTTGCTCCTTATGATATTGCTTTAATACCTATGATAAATAAAAATGATACTACCGCTTTAGAAAAAGCAAATAATATAAATGATGAATTAATCAAAAATAATATTGATGCAATCATTGATGATACAGATGAAAATTTTTCATCTAAAATTAAAAAAATGAATTTAATTGGAGCCCCATATCAAATAATTATTGGAAAAAAGAGTGATGGTGACTTATTGGAGTTTAAGGAAACAGGTGGTGATACTCAAAATCTACCATTAAATAAGATTATTGAAATTATAACTAAACAAAAAAATTCAAATTGATTTCTACTTTAGAAAAAGAAATTACTTTTAGATTTTTAAAAGCTAGAAAAAAAGATAGCTTTTTAAACGTTATATCAATTTTTTCTTTTATTGGCATAAGCCTTGGTGTTGCAGTTCTAATTATAGTGATGTCTGTCATGAATGGATTTAGAACTGAATTAATAGACAAGATAGTTGGCTTTAACGCTCATGCAGTTGTTAAACCTTATGATAAACCCCTTGCTTATATGACAGATAAAGATTTTGCTAAAGGAATTTTTTCAAATGATGGAGAGGCAGTTATTTTCTACAAAAATAGCACTAAAGGCGTTTTGCTAAAAGGTTATTTGGAAAATGATTTTAAAGAATTAGAAATTTCTAATAATGAAAAATTTTTCGGTTCTAAAAATTTAAATGAAAATTCTATTTCTATTGGTAGAGATTTAAGCAACATCTTGGGATTGGATATCGGAGATGAAATTTCAATGATATCTCCTTCAGGAGTTCAAACCTTAGTTGGATCATTCCCAAAACAAAAATTATTTAAAATAATATCAATTTTTGAGAGCGGATTATCAGAATTTGATGAAAATATAGCTTACATAAATTTAAAAACATTAGAGAATTTTTTCGATAAAGAAAGAGAAGATAGATTTACAGAATATTACTTTAAAGATCCAAAAAATATAGAAAAACATAAATTAAATTTAATTAATCAATTTCCTAATGCATTTATTTATACTTGGGCAGATATGAATAGTTCTTTATTTTCAGCTTTAAAAGTAGAGAGAAATGTTATGTTTATTATATTATCTTTAATTATAATTGTTGCAGCTTTTAATATAATTTCAGGACTAACAATTTTAGTTAAAAATAAAACTAGAGATATAGCAATTTTAAAATCCATTGGAGTTTTAAATAAGTCGATCGTAAAGATATTTTTTTTAATTGGAGTAATTATAGGAACATCAGCAACTTTTTTCGGAATTTTTTTAGGAGTAACTTTTTCTCTTTATATAGAAAATTTTAGACAATTTTTAAGTTCGACATTCAATATTAATTTATTTCCTGAAGAAATATATTTTTTAAACAAAATGCCCTCTGAAATAAATCCGACCTCTATTTTAATAATATCTATTTGTTCAATCATTATTACAATTATAGTTTCAATTTTTCCTGCGTTTAAAGCCGCAAAATTAGATCCAATAAAATCATTAAAATATGAATAATTTTTTAGAATTAAAAAACGTAACTAAAAGTTTTAAGACAGAAAAAACAATCAAAGTTTTATCAAATTTATCTCAAAATTTTGATAAAGGAAAAATTTATTCTTTAATGGGACCATCTGGATCGGGAAAATCAACTTTACTTAATTTAATATCTTTAATTGATAGACCCTCAGGAGGATCAATTAAGTTTAATAAATTTCAAGTTAACTTCAATGAACCAGAAAAAAATGATATCTTTAGATCACAAAAAATAGGTATCGTTTATCAACAAAATAATCTTCTTCCTGATTTTACAGCTTTAGAAAATATTTATTTAGCTTCACTTGCAGTTAATAACAATAAAGATTTAGCTATATCTAATGCTGAAAAATTACTTAAAAAAATTGGTCTAATAAGAAGAGCAGATCATTTCCCTTCACAATTATCGGGGGGCGAAACACAAAGAGTAGCTATAGCCAGGGCAATTATAAATGACCCTGAAATTATACTGGCTGATGAACCAACTGGAAGTTTAGACATGGAAACAGCAAAAGAAATTTTTGATCTTTTAAATAAACAAAAAAAATCAGATAGACTTATAATATTTGCAACTCACAATAGATTTTTTGCTGAGAAAGCAGATTGCCTATTGGAGATGAGAGATGGTAGTATAAAATCATCTAATGTCTGAGTCTTTATCACAAAATTTTAATCATTTAAAAATTCACACCCAATATTCTATTTGTGAAGGAGCTGCTAAAATTGATGATTTGCAAGAATATTCTAAAACAAATAAAATAAAATCTTTAGGCATATGTGATAGCTCAAATTTATGTGGAGCATTAGAATTTGCTGAAAAAATTTCAAAGTCTGGCACTCAACCAATAATTGGAACGCAAATTAATTTTAAAATTGGCGAAACAATAGGGCATCTTCCATTATTTGCTTTAAATGAAACCGGGTATAAAAATATAATTGATCTCTCCTCTTCTTCATATTTAAAAAATGATGAACTGTCAGATCCATACATAGAATTTGAAGAATTATTAAATAACTCAGAAGGTGTTTCGGTTTTTTCAGGAACAGTGTTTGGATTATTTGGTAAATTATTTGATAAAGGTAAATTTACAGAAATTCATGAATTATATGGTAAAATTAAAAATACTTTTGAGGATAAATTTTATATAGAAATACAACGACACAATGATCAAAATGAAATTGGTTTTGAAAAATTTAATTTAAAAAAATCTTTAGATTTAGAAATACCTATAATTGCAACTAATGAAGTCTTTTATATAGACAAAAATATGCATGAAGCTCATGATGCATTAATATGTATTGGTAACAAAACTTATGTAAATGAAAAAAATAGATTAAAATTAAGTGATCAACACTATTTAAAAACAAATTCAGAAATGTCTGAAATGTTTGCTGACTTACCAGAGGCCCTTGAAAATAATTATAATTTTCCATTAAGATGTAATTTTAGACCTTTGTTTTCTAGCCCTATTTTACCAAATATTAGTAGTGATAAAGATGGTAATGCAGATGAGATTTTAAAAAAAAATTCATTAGATGGATTAACGATAAAATTTAAAAAAGTTTTTGGTTTAAATGAGAACGAGTTAAAAGATAATAATTCTTATAAAGATTATAAAGATAGACTTGATCATGAACTTTCAATAATTATAGAGATGAAATATTCAAGTTACTTTCTTATAGTATCTGATTATATAAAATGGGCTAAAGATAACGATATTCCAGTAGGTCCTGGTAGGGGATCAGGAGCAGGTTCTTTAGTAGCTTGGTGCCTTTCAATAACTGATGTTGATCCAATTAAATTTAATTTAATTTTTGAGAGATTTTTAAATCCAGATAGAATTTCAATGCCAGATTTTGATATTGATTTTTGTGAAGATAAAAGAGATCAAGTTTTTGAATATTTGACAACGAAATACAAAGATAGTGTGGCTCACATAATTACATTTGGTAAATTAAAAGCTCGAATGGTAATTAGGGATGTAGGTAGAGTGCTTGGATTAGCATATGGATTTGTAGATAGTATATCAAAAATGATACCTTTTGATCCATCTAGACCTCAAAATTTAACACAATGTATTAATGGTGAGCCAAGATTGCAAAAATTGATTAACGAAGATCCAAGAGTTAAAAAACTTACAGATTTATCTTTAAAATTAGAAGGACTAAACAGAAACGTCGCTACACATGCAGCTGGTGTAGTAATAGCAGATAGAAAACTTACTGAAGTTGTTCCTTTATATAAAGATGCATCTGCAGACTTGTTGTTACCATCAACTCAATTTGATATGTATTCAGCAGAAAATGCAGGATTGGTAAAATTTGATTTTTTAGGATTAAAAACACTAACAGTAATAAATAATACTCAAAAATTAGTTAATAAGAGTGATAAAAATTTTGATATAGAGAATATCAGCTACGAAGATCAAAAAGTATTTGATTTATTATCAAGCGGTAACACTGTAGGATTATTTCAGGTAGAAAGTGCTGGAATGAGAGAAGCGCTTGTTCAAATGAAACCTAATCATATAGAGGATATTATTGCTTTAGTTGCTCTTTATAGACCAGGTCCAATGAGCAATATTCCAACCTATAATGATTGTAAACATGGTAAACAAACTCCAGATTATCTTCACCCTTTATTAGAGGATATTCTAAAACCAACATATGGAGTGATTATATATCAAGAACAAGTAATGCAAATTGCTCAAAAGTTATCTGGTTTTACAGCAGGTCAAGCTGATCTCTTAAGAAGAGCAATGGGAAAAAAGAAGAGAGCAGAATTAGAAAAACAAAAACAAGGTTTTATTGCTGGAGCATTAAAAAATGGAATAGCTAAAGATGTTGCAGCAGGAATTTTTTTAAAGATAGAACCTTTTGCAGAATATGGTTTTAATAAAAGTCATGCAGCTGCATACGCCATTATTTCTTATCAAACTGCTTTTTTAAAAACTTATTATCCCAAAGAGTTTATTGCAGCATCAATGACAATGGATATTTCTAATCAAAATAAACTAAGTGAATTTTATGAAGAGTTAAAAAGATTGAATATTGAAATTACACGACCTGATATAAATGAATGTTTTGCTGATTTTAAAACAATCGAAAATAAATTTTATTATGCATTAGGAGGTATTAAAGCAGTTGGGTACGAAGCTATTTCTAATGTGGTTAAGGAAAGAACTGAGAATGGTAAATTTCAATCTATTAATGATTTTTTAAATAGAGTTAATCCAAAAGATATGAATAAATTACAGCTAGAAGGTTTAGTTAAAGCTGGAGCATTTGACAGTATAAATAAAAATAGACAATCACTTTTTGACTCTATCCCGAATTTTATTCTTAAAACTAAAAATATATTTGAAAACAAGTCTGCAAATCAAATAGATCTATTTTCTGAAGATGAAACTTCAGTAAATAATATTATTAATGAAATAGATGATTGGAAATTTGAGGAACGTTTGTCTAAAGAATTTGAAGCTGTTGGTTTTTTTATTTCAGATCATCCTTTAAATCAATTTACTGAAATTTTTGATGATTATAAAATTATTGAATATTCAAATTTTAATTCTAATGATGAAATAAGAGAAGCTAATATTGCTGCAACTTTGTTAAAAGTACAAGAAAGAAAAACTGCAAAAGGTAATTCTTATGCTGTACTAAAATTAACTGACTTAAGTAGTGTTTTTGAATTATTTATCTTTTCAGATGTTTTAGAATTAAATCGAGGAATTTTAAAAGAAGGAAGTTCTTTGCTATTAACTCTATCTAAAAGTATTTCAAATGATGAAAACAGATTTAAAAGAGTTAATGTGCAAAAAATAGGATCTTTAATGGACCTTTTTAATAGCCCAATTGAAGAAGTTTCTTTTGATGTGAATTCTGATGAAAATTTGGACATTATTTCAAAAATTCTTGTTGAAGATGGTAAAACTGAGGTTAATTTTAATATGGCTATTGATGATAGAATTCTTAAATTTAAACTTAAAAAAACTCGTAATCTTGACCGAAAATCACTTAATCTTTTAAGAAAAAAGGAAATTTCTAGCACTATAAACTAAATAAAACTTGTTAATTTGATTAATTATTAGTAAATAATTCCTAATTTAAATTAACACGCACACAGTTGTTGGTTTTATACCTCCGGTCCTTAATTGGAAATTACTGTGGTGGCTTAACCGGGAATAAATATGAAAATACCTAACATAACAATACAACAATTATTAGAAGCAGGCGTTCATCTAGGACATAAAACGCTAAGATGGAACCCAAAAATGAAAAAATACATTTTTGGAAAAAGAGACTCAATCCATATAATGGATTTGACTCAAACATTAGAATTAACCAAGGTTGCTTTAGAAAAGATTTACACAACTATAGCAAATAACGGAAAGATTTTATTTGTATCTACTAAAAAACAAGCCTCAGAAGCTATTGCAGAAGTAGCTAAAGAAACAGATCAGTATTTTGTAAATTATAGATGGCTTGGTGGCATGCTTACTAACTGGGGAACTATATCTGGTTCTATCAAAAAGATGAAAAAATATGAAGCTGATTTAGTTGCTGAAAATAGAGGTTTTACAAAAAAAGAACTTTTAAAAATGAGCGTTAAAAAAGATAAGCTTGAAAGATCATTAGGGGGAATTACTGAAATGAAAAAAACTCCTGATTTAGTTTTCATAATTGATACAAATTACGAGTCACTCGCAATTGCTGAATCAGTAAAATTAGGAATACCTATAATTGCTATTCTTGACAGTAACTCAAACCCAGATAATATTGATTACCCAATCCCCGGTAATGATGATGCACGTAGATCTATAGATTTATATTGCAATTTAATCAAAGAAACTATCAATAATGCAAAGAGTTCAATTCCAACACCTGAGCCCAAAAAAGAAGTTGCTCAGGATACGAAAGAAAAAACTCAAGGAAAAACAGTTCAAGAAATTGATAGAGAAAAACTAGAAGAAAAATTTTCTAAAGATAAAAAGGAGACCTTAAATTAATATGAGCGATATAGAAAATGTTAAAAAATTAAGAGAAGCAACTGGTGCTGGTTTTAAAGATTGTAATCTTGCAATAAAAGAATCTGGTGGAGACATTGATAAAGCTATTGAAATCTTGCGAGTAAAAGGAATTTCAAAAGCATCAAAAAAAATGTCTAGAGATGCAAAAGAAGGTGTCGTCGCTGTAAGTGGCAATGAAACTAAAACATCAGTTATTGAAGTAAATTGTGAAACAGACTTTGTAGCAAAAAATGAAGATTTCACAAATTTTGTTAAAGAGCTTAGTGAATTAAATAATGAAAAAAATTCTAATTTAGATGATTTAAAAAGTTCCAAAATGAAAAACGGAGAGACAGTTGAAGATAATGTTGTGTCTTTAATTGCTAAAATTGGTGAAAAAATTACAATTGGTAAAGCAAAAACAATTGAAAACGCTGGTACCGTAAATAATCATTATTTACATACAGTTGTTAAAGATAATATTTCAAAATTAGCAGTTATTGTTTCATTAGAAACAAAAGATAATTCTGATAATGTTAAAAATTTTGGAAAACAATTATCTATGCATATTGCTGCCTCAAATCCATTGGCCCTTACATCTGATTTAATTGACCAATCAGTCATAGATAAAGAGCAAGAACTAGTAACAGAAGAGTTAAAAAATTCTGGAAAACCTGAGGATATTGCAAAAAAAATTAGCTTAGGTAAAATGAATAAGTTTAAAGAAGAAAATTCTCTATTAACTCAAGCTTGGGTTATGGAGCCTAAAAAAAAGGTACAGGATATAGTTAAAGAACTTTCAATTGCTGATTTAAAAATAAAAGAATTTTATAGAATTAAGATCGGAGAGTAAATGTTTGACGATAAGTCATACAGCATCAAAATGGATAAAGCCTTAGAGGTTTTTACAAAAGAACTATCATCTCTAAGAACAGGTAGAGCTAATGCAGCAATGTTAGATTTAATTAAAGTTGACGTATACGGCCAACAAATGCCTATTAATCAAATCGGCAGCATAACAACACCTGAGCCAAGAATGATAAATATTCAAGTATGGGATGCAAACAATGTACCATTGATTGATGCTTCAATTAAAAAATCTGATTTGGGTTTGAATCCACAAATAGATGGTCAGTTAATCAGACTTCCAGTTCCTGAGCTCAACGAAGAGCGAAGAACAGAATTAAAAAAACTGATAAAATCTATCGGTGAAAAATGCAAAGTATCAATTAGAAATATACGAAGAGAAGCTAATGAAGAATTAAAAAAACTTTTAAAATCAAAAGAAATTGGCGAAGACGAAGAAAAATCATCTGAAAAAAATGTTCAAACAATTACAGATGATCACATTAAGATTGTTGATGAAAAGGTTTCTTTAAAAGAAAAAGAAATAATGACAATATAAAATGAACCCGCTCAATCACGTGGCCATTATAATGGATGGTAATGGAAGGTGGGGTATAAAACATAAAAACTCAAGAAACCAAGGTCATAAGGCTGGTCTCAATACTGTTGAAAAAATTATTAGAGAGACAATAAATCAAAAAATAAAGTATCTTACTTTATACGCGTTTTCCACAGAAAACTGGAAAAGACCAAAGAAAGAAATAAATTATTTATTTAACTTACTTGAAAGTTTCCTTCAAAATAAAATAGAAGATCTTAATAAGAAAAATATAAAGCTAAACGTTATTGGATCTAAAAATTTTTCAAAAAAATTAAATAGACTAATAAGTGCTTCAGAAAAAAAAACATCAAAAAATACAACTCTTCAAATTAATCTTGCATTGAATTATGGTTCAAAAATCGAGATTATAAATGCATTAAAAAAATTGAGGAAAAACAATATAAAATTAAATGAAACAAATTTATCAAAATATTTACAAACAAAAAATACTCCTGACCCTGAAATATTAATTAGAACAGGTGATACAAAAAGACTAAGTAATTTTTTATTATGGCAATTAGCTTATGCTGAAATTTTTTTTGAAAAAAAACTATGGCCCGATTTTGATGAAAAAGATTATATTAAAATAATCAACAAGTTCAAAAAAATAAAAAGAAATTTTGGTAATATTTAATGTCAGAAAATTTTTTAAAAAGAACAATTACCTCTATCATATTGTTTTCTATTTTATTAATAGTTACCTATAGCCATCATTTTGTTTTTATAATATCAATTATAATAATTGGCATAATTGTTTGTATTGAATCCAGCAATATATTTACAAAATTAGCAGGTCCTTTATTCGCTAAACATAATAAGAATGACAGCATTGTAGTAAAAATTAATTATAAGTTTTTATTGGTAATTTTATTAATAATTTTTTATATTTTTTTTATATTTTGTCAGTATACCTACAAAATTTATAGAATGGAAAGTGCAACTTTTTTTCTTTATGTAATCAGCATATGTTTTTTAACTGATATAGGAGGATATATATTTGGTAAAACTATAGGTGGAAAAAAATTAACAAAAATTAGTCCCAATAAAACTATTTCAGGAGTAATAGGGTCATTTATATTTTCTATATTACCTTTAATATTATTTTCTAATTTGAGTAATGTTGATTTAGAATTTACTTTAAAAAATATTATATTTGTTTTACTTGTATCTTTTGTAAGTCAATTAGGTGATTTATCTATCTCTTATCTTAAAAGAAAAGCCAAAATTAAAGATACAGGAAAAATTTTGCCTGGCCATGGCGGTGTTCTTGATAGAGTTGACGGTATAGTATTTGCTTTACCTTTTTCTTATTTTCTATTGAAATTTATTTAGTATGAAAAAAAAAATAGCAATATTGGGTTCAACTGGTTCAATTGGAAAAAATTTAGTAAATATTTTAAAAAAAGATAGGAAGAATTTTGAAATAATCTTATTAACAGCGGATAAGAATTATAAGGAACTTTCAAAACAGGCTAAATTATTTAAAGTTAAAAATATTATAATTACAAATAAAAATAGTTACTTAAAATTTAAAAATATAAAATTTTCTCACACTATAAATATCTTTAATAACTTTAATTTTCTTAATAAAATTTTCAAATATAAAATTGATTATGTGATGAGTTCTATTTCTGGAATTAATGGACTTGAACCAACTATTGATATTATTAAATATACAAAAAAAATAGCTATTGCTAATAAAGAAGCAATTATTTGTGGATGGCATCTCATTAAAAGAGATTTAAAAAAATTTAAAACAATATTTATTCCGGTAGACTCTGAACATTTCTCAATTTTTTATTCTCTAAGGGAAAAAGATATTTCAAATGTAGAAAAAATATATTTAACAGCTTCAGGAGGACCATTAAATAATACACCTAAGAAAAAATTTAAGTCAGTAAAAATTTCAGAAGCAATAAATCATCCAAATTGGAAAATGGGAAAAAAAATATCTATAGACTCAGCAACAATGATGAATAAAGTTTTTGAAATTATAGAAGCAAAAAAAATATTTAACTTAAATTATAATAAGTTAGATATATTGGTTCATCCAGCGTCATATATCCATGCTATTACCAAATTTAATGATGGTATGATCAAAATTATTGCGCATGATACCAATATGAGAATACCTATTTTTAATTCTCTATATGATAAACAAAAAAAAATTAAAACAGATAAATTAAATCTAGAAAAACTTAATTTTTTAGATTTTAAAAAAGTTGATACGGATAAATTTCCTTCAATTAAAATTTTAAAAAAACTTCAAAATAAAGACTCATTGCTAGAAACTATTATTGTTTTAGCAAACGATGAATTAGTGAACCTTTTTTTATTAAAAAAGATTAATTTTAATGATATAGTTAATACTCTTCAAAAATTAATGAATATGAAAGAATTTAAAAAATATAGCCAAAAAAAACCAGGTAATACTAAAACGATAATTTCTTTAGATAATTATATTCGGAAAAAAATTAATAAGATAACTCATTAATTATGAAGCACTTGATTAATACTTTTTTTAAAATAATTTTTTTTATTTTTATTTTTTCTTCAACTTATGCATTTTCAAATACTTTAGAAAAAATTGAAGTAGTTGGTAATGATCGTATATCTGAGGAAACAATAAAATTATTTATCAATGTAAATTTAAATGATGAGATAGATAATAATAAAATGAATGATATTTTAAAAGATCTTTATGAAACCGATTTTTTTAAGGATATTAATATAAGTTTTAACAACCAAACTCTAATTATTAATGTTTTAGAAAATCCTATTATTGAAAATATTTTTTATGAAGGAATTAAAAGTGATAAAATTTTAGATATTATAAAAGATGGGACCTCAATAAGATCAAGATCTTCTTACAATGAGAGCCTTATTAAAAAAGAAAAGTTAAAAATTGAAAGTATTTTAAAAAGTCTAGGATATTATAAATCTTATTTAGAAATATTAGTAGAGGAATCTGAAAATAATCTTGTAAATATCACGTATAATATAAATCTAGGAAAAAAATCAAAAATTAAAAAAATTACTTTTGTTGGCAATAAAGTTTTTAAAGAAAAAAAATTGCGTGGAGTCATAACTAGTTCGGAGTATAAGTTTTGGAAAATTATTTCTGGCAGAAAATATTTAAATCAAAATGCTGTAATTCTAGATGAAAGACTTTTAAGAAACTTTTATAAAAATAATGGTTATTATAATGTTAAAATAAATTCTTCATTTGCAAAATTGATTGATGAAAATAACTTTGAATTAATATTTAATATTGAGTCAGGCTCTAAAATATCTTTTGGCAATCTAACTCTTAATTTACCTACTGATTTTGATGAAAAAAACTTTAGCTCAATTAAAAAATTATTTAAAAAAATTAAAGGTAAGCCATATTCAATAAACACAATAGATAAAATTCTCGATGAAATTGATGCCATTACTGCTCTTGAGCAATATAAGTTTATAAAAGCTAATGTTATAGAAAATATTGACCAAAATTTAATTAATCTTGAATTTACTGTTGAAGAAGGAGAAAAATATTATGTAGATAGAATTAATATTTTTGGAAATACAGTCACAGCAGAAAATGTAATTCGTAATCAATTAATGCTAGATGAAGGTGACCCTTTTAGTGAAATACTGGCAAATAAATCTATTAATAACATAAAAAGTTTAAATTTTTTTAAAACAGTAAAAAAAACAATAATAAGTAACGATAATAATAAAACAAAATCAATTAATATTTTTGTTGATGAAAAACCAACAGGTGAAATTTTTGCCTCAGCAGGAGCTGGTACCTCAGGAACTTCATTTGGCTTTGGAGTAAAGGAAAATAATTTTTTAGGAAGTGGTATAAAACTAGATACAAATACAATAATATCAACTAGTCAATTTAAAGGAAAAATTTCTGTTACAAATCCTAATTTTAATAATTCAGATAAGTCACTTTATTTTTCAGCAGAAGCAACCGAAACAAATAACTATAACACTTTTGGTTATAAAACAAATAAAACTGGTTTTCGTGTTGGTACAAATTTTGAGTATCTAAATGATTTTTATCTTGGAGTAAATAGTTCTAATTTTTATGAAAAAATTGAGACAAATAGTACGGCCTCAGCGCAACAACAAAGTCAAGAAGGTAATTATTGGGACTCTTTTTTTACATTTGACATGAATTATGACAAACGTAATCAGAAATTTCAAACAAGTTCAGGTTTTAAATCTTTTTACTCAATTAATGTTCCAGTTATAAGTGATACAAATACAATAAAAAATTATTACAATTATTCTAAATACTTTAGTTTTTATGAAAAAAATTTTTCATCAATTTCACTTTATCTTCAATCAGCCAATTCATTAAATAATAAAAATATTAAATTATCAGAGAGAATATCAATACCATCAAATAGACTTAGAGGTTTTGAGTATGGAAGAGTTGGGCCTAAAGATGGCGATGATTATATTGGAGGTAACTATGCATATTCTTTTAATTTTGCATCCAATGTTCCGTTTATACTTGAAGATACTCAAAATCTAGATTTTTTAATTTTTGTAGATGTAGCTGATATTTGGGGTGTTGATTATAATTCATCTATTAAAGGAAATGGCACAAGATCATCAGTTGGTGTTGCATTAGATTGGATGAGTCCTATAGGTCCAATGAATTTTACTTGGGCTGTTCCAGTTTCAAAACAAACTGGTGATAAGACTGAGTCTTTTAGATTTAACCTTGGTACTACTTTTTAATGAAATTATTTAAAAATTTTTTTTTTATATTTATTATGTTGTTATCTGTAGATAATCTTAAGGCACAAGATAAAGTTGTTTATTTAGATGTTGATTTTATTTTGACAAACACAATTGCCGGTAAATCCCTCTTAGATAATCTTAAAAAAGAAGAACAATTAAAAATTGAAAAATTTAAAGAAAAAGATGAAAGTTTTATAAATGAGGAAAAAAAAATTTTAGCTAAAACAAATTTGATTTCCAAGGAAGAAATTAATAAAGAAATGAAATCTTTACAGGTGAATTTTCAAAAATATAGAAAAAGTAAAAATAAAGAAATTGATGATCTAAAAAAAAAAAGAAATAGAAACGTAGTAAATTTTTTGAATCTAATAAATCCTATCATAGAACAATATATGTCCGATAATTCAATTTATATGATTATTGACAAAAAGAATGTTTTTATAGCTCGAAAAAATTACGACATAACTAATAAATTAATTGAACTTATTGATAATCAAATTAAAACAGTTGAAATAAAATAAATGACACATCTTAACAAAAAAGATATTGAAGATTTACTTCCGCATAGAGACCCCATGTTGTTAATAGAAGAACTTCAAGATATTAAAAAATTAACATCTGCAACAGGAATAGTTAACGTCAAGAAAGATAGTTTTTTTGTACAAGGACATTTTCCAGGTCAACCTGTAATGCCTGGAGTTCTTATTGTTGAAGCTTTTGGACAAACAGCGGCTGCTCTTACAGCACACGGAATAGATAAAGCCACTTATGAAAATAAACTTGTTTTTCTTATGGGTGTTGAGAAAGCAAGATTTAGAAGCCCTGTCATTCCAGATTGCAAACTTTTACTTAAAATTGAAGCTATAAGATCTCATGGTAGAGTTTGGAAGTACAAAGGAGAGGCATTTGTTGATAATAAGAAAATGGCTGATGCAATGTGGTCAGCTACAATTGTAGATAAGAAATAAATAGCAATAAATATTGATAACTTATTCTACATTGCTTTGTTAAAAGCAATTATGTCAAATCCTTTTTTTAAAAATAATGGTCCTTTCAATTTAAGAGACATATTAAATGAATTAAATCTAAAAATTGATCAAAATAATAAAAATATAAAAATTGTTGATATCAAAGATTTGCAAAATTCCAAATCAGATGAAATTACTTTCTTTCATTCTCTAAAATATAAATCTGCAGCTAATAATACAAAAGCTTCTTATTGCATAACAAGTGAAAAATTAAAAAATGAATTACCAGAAAGCTGTAAACCAATAATTGTAGATAATGTTTTAGTTTCAACCTCTATTATTACATCAAAATTTTACCCAGATTCTGTTAATGATGATTTTGACGATACAGTAGAAGAAATTAGTAATACTAAATTTAACGATACTGTAAAATTCGGTAAAAATGTATTAATTGGCCAAAACGTAGCAATAGGTCTAAATTGCTTAATTGGTCATAACTCTATTATTGAAAAAAATGTTTCCATTGGAGATAATTGTTCAATTGGCTCAAACACTATAGTCAGAAATAGTTTTATTAAAAATAATGTTAAAATTTTAGATAATTGCATTATAGGAAAACATGGATTTGGTTTTTTTCCAACTCAGAATAAAAATTTAAGATATCCTCATATGGGAGTAGTGATAATTGAGGATAATTGTGAAATTGGATGTGGTTCCACTATAGATAGAGGCTCTATGTCTAATACTATAATAGGTTCGAATACATTTTTAGATAACCAGATTCATATAGCTCACAATGTTAAAATTGGAGAAAATTCAATTATTGCAGGTCAAGTTGGCATCGCAGGCAGTTCTGTAATTGGTAATAATGTTAAAATTGGAGGACAAGCAGGAATTTCAGGACATTTAAAAATTGGCGATAACGTTGAAATAGCCGGTGGTAGTGGGGTGATAAAAAATATACCAAACAATTCAAAAGTGATGGGTTATCCAGCTAAGAATATTAAGGAATTTCTTAGAGATAATAGATGATACATAAAACAGCAATTATAGACTCTAAAGCAAATATTTCCTCCAATGTTAAAATAGGAGCTTACTCTATAATTGGCCCAAATGTTGAAATTGAAGAAAACACAGAGATACAGTCTCATGTAAGTATAGTTGGTAACACTAAGATTGGTAAAAACAACAAGATATACCCTTTTTCATCAATTGGTAACGATCCTCAAGACTTGAAATTTGTTGGTGAAAAAACCAAACTTGAGATTGGAGATAATAACAAAATTAGAGAATACGTTACCATTAATCCTGGCACAAAAGGAGGAGGCGGATTAACAAAAATAGGAAATAACTGTTTATTTATGGTTTCTTCTCACATTGCACACGATTGTATAGTTGGAAATGATGTAATTTTGGCGAATAATGTTCCACTAGGCGGTCATGCAGAAATAGAAGATAATGTTATTATTGGTGGTAATTCTGCAGTTCAGCAATTTACTAGAGTGGGTAGGTCTGCAATGATTGGTGGGATGTGTGGAGTTGTAAGAGATATAATACCTTACGGAATAGCACACGGTAATAGAAGTGTTTTACAGGGTTTAAATTTAATTGGTCTTAGAAGAAAGAATATTCCAAATAAAGAAATAATGACTCTTAGCAACGCATATAAGGAAATTTTCAAAAATGAAAATTTAACAGATAATTTAAATAATTTAAATCAAGATTTTAAAAAGAGTGATTTAGTTTTAGAAGTGGTGAACTTTTTAGAAAAAGATAAAAAAAGACCAATCTGCACTCCTTTTTCTAGATAAAATGTTAGGATTATTTTTAGGAGATACTGATTTTTCAGAAATTGTTCTTAAAAAAATTATAAAACTCAAAATAAAATATTTTATAATTGATTTTTCAAAAAATAATAAATTTAAAAAAAATAAAAATTGTAATCGAATAAGTATTGGTAAATTTGGAAAAATAATAAATTTGATTAAAGAAAACAAATCACAAAAAGTTTTGTTTGCAGGAAAAATTGCTAAACCTAAATTTTCAACACTTAGACTAGATCTTAAAGGTATTTATTATATGCCAAGTGTTATTAAAGCGGCTAAATCAGGCGATGCAGCCATTATAAAAGCAATTATCAAGATACTTGAGAGAGAAAAAATAAAAGTTATTAGTTCTATCTTTTACAATCCTGAATTATCTTTAAAGGTAGGAAATTATACAAAACTTAAACCAACTCTTAAAGATATGAAATCTATTAAAAGAGGAGTTATTTATTTTAATCAATTAAACAGCTTAGATCATATCCAGGCATTAGTTGTTAATAATGAAAAAGTTATAGCCACGGAAGGTAATCAAGGAACTAAAAAAATGTTATCAAAATTGAAAAAAAGATCAGATGGAATTCTAATAAAATTACCCAAGAAAAAGCAAGATTTACGAATGGACTTGCCTACAATTGGTCTTAACACATTAAAAGATTGTAAAAAATATGGATTAAAAGGGATTGTTTTAAAATCAAATAAAAATATTTTTTTAGATAAAGTTCAATGTATAAAATTTGCCAACAAAAATAAGATATTTATCAAAATTATATGAAGAAAATTTTTATTTTAACAGGTGAGCCTTCAGGAGACAAATTAGCCTCAACAGTCATTTCAAAACTTATGATACAAAACCCTAATGTTGAATATTTATCAGTCGGTGGTTCAAATATTAAAAACCTTGGTATTCAATCAATTTTTGACCTCAAAGATATAACTTATCTGGGATTTACAAGTGTAATTCTAAATATTTTTAAAATAAGAAACAGAATCAACAAAACAGTAGATGAAATAATAAAATTTAATCCTGATATTTTGTTTAGCGTTGATAGCCCAGATTTTACTTTAAGAGTTGCTGAAAGAGTTAAAAAAATTAACAACAATATAAAAACAATTCATTATGTTGCTCCTCAAGTTTGGGTTTGGAGAAAAAATAGGGTTAAAAAAATTAAAAAATTTATAGATCATATGCTTTTATTATTTAATTTTGAAAAAGAATATTTTGATAAGGAAAATATAAAAAACACATTTGTTGGACATCCATTAATTGAAAAAAATGATCATGTTAAAACTGTTTTAAATGACTTGTTTTCTAAAGATAAAAAAATTATATCAATTTTCCCTGGTAGTCGTAAGTCTGAAACTAACGTTCTTTTACCTATATTATTAGATTTTATTAAACTAATGAATAATAAAGAAAATATTTATTCTTTTGTTTTTCATGCAACTGAAGACAATAAAGATTTTATTTTAAATCAAGTTAATAATTCTGGTTTAAATAATGTTGATGTTGTTTCGGATGAAAATATTAAATCACAAATATTATCTAATTCTATATTTGCAGTTTCCAAATCAGGTACTGTCTCTTTACAAATTGCGAGTTCAAATATTCCATCAATCATAATTTATAAATTGAGTTATATAAATTTTATGATTTTTAAATTATTAGTGAATGTCAAATTTGCTAATATTATTAATATAATAAATAATAAAGAAGTAATTCCAGAATTATTACAAAACGAATGTAATGCTAAAGAAATTTTTAATACAGTTATTTATTTTTTAAAAAATCCTGATTTAATAGAAAAACAATTAAATGATTGTAATAAAACTTTAGAGGGCATTAAATCTAAAACATCTTCTTCAAATGAATCAGCTTCTATCCTAAGCAAGTATCTTGCTTTCTAATCTTCTTTTAACCTCTTCTTTACCTAAAGAAATTAAAATATCATAAAGGCCTGGGCCAAATTTAGAACCCGTTAAGACTACCCTCAATGGCTGACCAACTCCTTTAAAATTTGTTTCATATTTTTTTATTAATTCATTCACAATTGGTTCAAGATTTTCTTTATTTAAACTTTCTATACTTGATAGAGTATTATTAAATTCTTTTATAATTTTTTTTGCTTTTTCATCTACTAATTTTATATCCTCAGCTTCAAATTTTACTTCATCAGATATTATGTATTTTGCATTGTTATAAATATCTTCTAAAGTTTTTGCTTTGTTTTTGAGAAAAGATAATGATGATTTTATTTTTACTTCTTTTGATGGATTTATTTTTTCTTTATATATTTCACAATATTCTACCAAAAGTTTATAAAGCTCATTTTCATCAATATTTTTTATGTAATGCTCATTCATTGATAAAATTCTACTCATGTCTAGTTTGGATGGTGATTTTCCAATACCTTCTAGGTTAAAGTGTTTAATACTCTCGTCTAAAGTAAAAATTTCTTTATCTTCAAAAGACCAACCTAATCTTAATAAATAATTCCTCAAAGCATCAGGCATTATGCCAATTTTAGAGTAGTCATCTAATGTTGATGCATTATCTCTCTTTGATAATTTTTTACCTTCTATTGTATGAATAAGTGGTATGTGTGCAAATTTTGGTAAATCCCAATTCATTGCTAAATAAATTTGCATTTGTTTAAAAGTATTAATTTTATGATCATCTCCTCTGATAATATGTGTCATATTCATTTGGTGATCATCGACTGTAGCAGATAAATTATATGTCGGTGTGCCATCTTTTCTTAAAATAATGAAATCTTCAATTGTATCATTATTAATTTCAACATCACCTTGAACTAAATCTTTTAATATTGTTGATCCTTCTATTTTACTTTTAAATCTTATGACTGGTTTTATATCTTTAGGTACCTCAGACACCGGTATATCTCTCCATTTTCTATTGTAAATATAAGGAAGTTTTTTTAGTCTAGCTCTCTTTTTTTGCTCTTCAATTTCCTCTGTTGAACAATAACATTTATACGCATTACCATTTTTTAAAAGTTCATTTGCAACATCTACGTGATCTTTAATTTTAGTTGATTGAATATATTCTTCTCCATCATGTTCTATACCAAGCCATTTTAAAGATTTAATAATCTGAATTTTATGCTCATCTTTAGATCTTTCTTTATCAGTATCTTCAATTCTAAGGTGAAAAGTCCCTTTTTGGTTTTTAGAAAATAACCAATTAAAGAGCGCTGTTCTTACACCGCCAATATGAAGAGCTCCAGTAGGTGAGGGAGCAAATCTAGTTGCTACTTTTGACATCAGTGATGTTTAGACTATTTTTTTAGAAGTTTCTATATAAAGATACCAAAACTCCTTGGACTTTAACTCTATCTGGCCCAAAAATTTTAGTTTCATAATTTCTATTAGCACTTTCAAGTGCAACCACTTTACCTTTTTTACGAATTCTTTTAAGCATAGCCTCATGCTCATCTATTAAAGCTACCACAATTTTTCCATTATCAGCAGTGTCTGTTCTTCTTATAATTACTGTATCACCCTCATTGATACCAGCTTCTATCATAGAGTCTCCCTGAACTTTTAATCCAAAATAATCCCCATTTTTTTCTAGATTACTTGGTAAAGGAATTCTTGATACTTCATTTTGTATAGCTTCAACTGGAGTTCCAGCAGCTATTTTTCCAAGAACAGGAACTTCCATTTCATCAGAATTAATATTAACTTCATCTAAACCACCTTTAATTACACTAGGCGAGAAACTGTTATAAATATCATTTGCAGATGCCGTTTCTGGTAATTTAATCACCTCTAAAGCTCTTGCTTTGTGGGCTAATCTTTTAATGAATCCTCTTTCCTCTAATGCACTAATTAATCTATGAATTCCTGATTTTGACTTTAAATTAAGTGATTGTTTCATTTCCTCATAAGAGGGAGAGACACCAGAACTTCTCAACTTCTTGTTGATAAATATAAGCAGGTTTTTTTGTTTTTTAGTAAGCATAAGAACAAATATCGTACAAATAATGTTCTATAAAAGTTCTTATAAATAGACAATAGTTAAAAAACTTAGTAAAATAGGGGTTAATTTAACTATAAAACCGAGAAAATAGAATTTTCTGACAAATTTTTTAAAAGTGATTCACCAATTAAAAAAGTTTTTATAGAAGTTTTATTCTTCAAATCCAAAAGTTCATCTTTTGTTTTAATTCCACTCTCAGAAATTAAAGGTCCTTGATGGTTAATAAGTACATCATAAATATCGTAGGTTGTATTAATATCAGTTTTAAGTGTTTTTAAGTTTCTATTGTTAATTCCAATTAAAGCTTCTTTAAAATTCAAAGCCTTTTCCGCTTCTTCTACAGTGTGCACCTCAACAATTATCGACATGTTTAATCTTAATGCTTCTTTATAAAGTTCATTGGCTAAATCATCTGATACGCCAGCTAATATAATTAAGATTGCATCAGCACCATAACTCTTTGCTAAAGGTATTTGAAATTTATCAATGAAAAAATCTTTACATAAAATTGGTAAATTAAATTTTTGTTTAATTTTACTGATATGAATTAGATTTCCTAAAAAAAAATCTTCTTCGGTGAGTACAGATAGGCAAGTCACATTATTTTCGTTATAAATTTTTGCAATTTCTACAGGATTATAATCTTTTATAATTACACCCGCTGAAGGACTAGCTTTTTTAATTTCGGCTATTATTGAAATTTTATCTTGAATCATATTATTTAGAATTTTTTCTTTAAAATCAATAAAAGTATTATTTTTATCAATAATTTCATTTAAAGAGTCTAAAGTTATTGATTTTTTTAGAGCATCAACTCTTTCAATTTTTTTTGTGATTATATTACTTAATATATTCTCAGACATTTTGTATTTTTTTTAAATGTGAGTAGGGCTTACCAGTTAAGATAAACTCCCTTGCAAATTTATATGCATCTGAAAATTCAGTGAATTTTTCACTTACTATTAATCCAGCTGCTGCATTTAAACAAACAGCTTTTGAAAAATCATTATCTTTGCCTTTAAAAATCTCAATCATTTTATCAGCGTTAAAGTTAGCATCATCTCCAATTAAATTTTCAAATTTTTCAGCATTTACATTAAGTGATTTTGGATCAATTATGATTTCAGATATATTTCCATTTTTTAATTGAATTACATTTGTTTTTGAATAGGGAGAAATTTCATCTAATCCATCTTCGCTATTTACAATCCATGCAAATTTAATATCTAAATTGTTTAGTCCTTCAGCAAATATCGTAAGCAATTTTTTATCAAAAACACCTACAACCTGTCTGTCAACTAATGCAGGATTACTTAATGGTCCAATCATGTTAAAAATTGTTCTTTTGCCAATTTTTTTTCTAACTGGTCCAACAAATCTCATCGCACTATGGTAATTTGGTGCAAACATAAAACCGAAGTGATTATTGTTAATTTCTTTTTCTATATCATTTGGCTCAAGATCTATTTTAATCTTAAGGGCTTCCAGAACATCTCCAGACCCACATTTTGAAGATACAGCTTTATTACCGTGTTTAGCTACTTTTGTGCCCATACTAGCTAAAAGTAAAGCAGATGCAGTAGAGATATTAAGAGTATTCATGCCATCTCCTCCTGTTCCACAAGTGTCTACGCAATCAATAACATTTACTCTTTTTGATTTTTCTCTAAGCACATAAACACCACCTGCAATTTCATCAGAAACTTCACCCTTTTCAGAGAGTAGAGTTAAAAAATCGTAAATTTCTCCCTCATTAGCCTTACCAGTCATTAATAATTCAAAAGCAGATTTACTTTCTTCAAATGTTAAATTTTCTTTTTGCCTTAATTTTTCTAAAATTTTTTCCATTTATTTGTAATTTATAAAGTTTTTTAATATTTTAATTCCTATTTTAGTTTTAATACTTTCTGGATGGAATTGTACACCATGAATATTATATTCTTTATGCTTAACACCCATTATTAATCCGTCATCAGTTTCAGCGGTAATCTCTAAATTTTTAGATAATGATTTTTTATCAATAATAAGACTATGATACCTTGTTGCTTCGAATGTACTTGGAAGATTTTTTAAAATTCCAATTTTTTTTGATTTAATTCTACTCGTTTTTCCATGCATTAAATTTTTTGCTTGAATAATTTTAGAACCAAAAACTTGACCTATAATTTGATGGCCCAAACATACTCCCAAGAAAGGAATTTCTTTATAAAGACTATTTAAAATATCTAAACAATTTCCAGATTGATTTGGATTTCCAGGTCCTGGTGAAATTACAATTTTATCATATTTATTTTTTAAAATTTGTTTAGAGGTTATTTTGTCATTTCTAATAACATCAACTTTGGTCTTTAATGATGAAAGATAATGATAAAGATTAAATGTAAAACTATCATAATTATCTATTAATAATATTTTCATTATCTTAAAGCGTTAATCAAAGCTTTAGCTTTATTAACAGTTTCCTCATATTCTTTAATTGGTTTACTATCTGCTACAATTCCTGCTCCAGCTTGAACATAAAATTTCTTATTTTTTGCAACTGCTGTCCTTAGGGCTATACAAGTATCAAATTCACCATTAGCTGAAAAATAGCCAATTCCACCTGCATATACTTTCCTTCTCGTTGTTTCTAACTCATCAATGATTTCCATAGCTCTAATTTTGGGAGCACCTGATACTGTGCCTGCCGGAAAACCTGCTAATAGAGACTTAAATTTAGAGAACTTTTTATTGTATTCACCTACGACATTAGAAACTATGTGCATAACATGAGAATATCTCTCAATTATAAAGCTTTCAGTAACTTTAACAGAATTAATTTTTGATACTTTACCCGCATCATTTCTTCCTAAATCTAAAAGCATCAAATGTTCAGACAATTCTTTTTTATCTTTTAATAAATCTTTTTCGTAATAAAGATCCTCTTTATAATTTTTTCCCCTAGGTCTAGTTCCAGCTATTGGTCTTACAGTAATCTTGTTATCTCTTAATCTCACTAATATTTCGGGGCTAGCACCAACTATTTGAAAATCACTAAAATTAAAAAAGAACATAAAAGGTGAAGGGTTTGTAATTCTTAATTTTTTGTAAATTTCTAACGGATTTTTTGTTAATTTTGCCTCAAATCTCTGACTTAATACAACCTGAAAAATATCTCCTAACTTAATGTACTTTTTTGCTTTGTTGACCATATTAAGAAATTTATTTTTAGAGGTGTTTGATTTAACTTTGATTTCTTTTACAGTTTTATCTTTAGAGTTACTTAAATTTTTTATAGAGGATTGAATTGATAGTTTAAAAAGCTCTGACTTAATTTCATCGAACTTTCTTTGATAATTAATAATTTTTTCATCATTAAAAATATTAATTATATAAAATATTTCTTTTTTTAAATTATCGTGAATTACAAGTGTTCTAGGTCTTAATAATCTTACATCTGGTAGATTTAGATCGTTCTTGCAATTATTAGGTATTTTTTCAACATATCTAATGGAATCATATGAAAAATAACCTGATATTAACGAACATATTTTTGGTAATTTTTTTGGAGTTTCAAATTTAAATTCTTCAATTATTTTTTCTATTAATTGTTCTGGTTTATCTTTTAATTTAATTTTCCTTTTATTCTTAATTAAATATGAATTTTTGTTGTTAAACTCCCAAATTTTATCAGGATTTTTACCAAATATAGTATATCTACCTTTAATTTTACCTTTTTCTACAGACTCAAAAATAAAACTATTTTTTTCAACAAGAAAGTTATCAATAAGATTTATTACCTCATTATCATTTTTAACTTTTTTAGATGTGTAGATTATTTGATTTTTATTGCTTCTATGTCGAAACTTAAAATCTTTGAAGTTCCGATTGATTATCATTTGAAATAATTTTTAACTCTATCAATAGTTTTTTGATTTAATTGAACTTGATATTTTGTGTTTAGCAAGAGATCATAAGACTGAAGAATAGATTTTCTAGTGTTAGTATTCTGAGATTTTACAAAATTTAAGTAATTTTCATCACTTTCATCCAAAGTATTTTTTTTTGTACCAATTAATTTTACTAGATAAATTTTATTTTCTTTATCATTAACTAGAGTAAAAGAATTAATAGGTAATGAGTAAAGCATTTTTACTGAATTTTTTTCAAATCTTTTATCATCATTAATTGAATTTAAAGTTATATATTCAACACTGTAACCACCCATTTCTTTAAACTTATTGTTATTAAATTCTTTTTTTTGAATTTCTTCTAAAATACTTTTATTTTTATCAAATTTACCTTTTTGATATACTAGTTCACGCATACCATTTTTGATAGTTTCATCAGTTAGATCAGGGTCTTTATCGTACTGGTTTGTAATTTTATATAATAGAAAATTATCTTCATTTTCAATTAAATCAATTTTTGTAGATCTTTTTGAATAAATGTTGTCCTCGTTAATTTTTTTTGTTGTAGTTGGAGTAAATTCTTTAACTTTTACGACGTTCACATTTAAATTTTCAATAATAGATTCAAAACTATTACCCTGAGAAATTTTGTTTTCAATTTTATCTATTTCATCGAAGAATTG
>CABXRX010000012.1 GCA_902514745.1 uncultured Pelagibacteraceae bacterium
AAATACTTTGGAAGAAGTTCTTTTACAAGATGGGTTGTTCCAATTGACGATCATCATTGTGTTGCTCTTGCTTGGGCAAATTTTGGTGAAAGAGGTGATCCTATCGAATATAATAATCAAGAGGGATATGAAAGAATAGAGGCTGGTGAGATTTCAAATAGAACTAAAGAAGAAAAACAAAAAAGTCCTGGTGATGCAGAGGCTGTTGAAGGAATGGGATCAATTAGTAGTCATAAAGGTGAACATTTAATGCCAACTGACAAAGGAGTAATGATTTATAGACGAAGAATAAGAAAATTAATAAAAGAATTAAATGAAGGTAATGATCCACCACAACCACAAAAAAATAAGGGACAGGTAGTAAGAACTAATGGACAAGACACAGTGTTAAGAGCTCCAAAAAAAACAAACAATGATAAAGAATATGTTAGATCAATCTGTTTATCAGTGATGAATATGCAATTTGAATTAGAAGATATGCCCTTAGAGGAAAGAGATAATAATATTATTGAAAACCTTCACATGATGGAAGAAAGAGGAAATTTTGACTGGAGATAAAAAAATAAAAATTCATATTAAAAATAACCATTGGGCTCCAGGCTCATTCCCCACAGATGCTGAGGGAGAAAAAAATTTTACAATTACTGAACAACATTTAAATGAAGCTTTAAAAAACTATCCTGAGATAAAAGAAAAATTACAAGTATTTGTAGATTGGGATGAAGAAAATTTTGAAAAATCTATGTCAAATTCTGATATTCTATTATCTTGGAACTTTCCTACTAAAAATCTTAAAAAGATTGCACCAAACTTAAAATGGATACATGTTGTTTCCTCCGGTGTAGAACATTTATTACCTTTGGACTGGATGTTTGATAATTTAATTTTAACCAATAGTAGTGGGGTACATGCTCTAAAAGCCGGAGAATATGGATTAATGGCTATTTTGATGTTGCAAAATCATATGACTAAAATTGTTACTAATCAAAAAAACAAAGAATTTATTTCTCTTTTTAGCAATCCAATTTCTGGCAAAACAGTTGTCCTTATAGGAACAGGTTCTCTTGGTTCTTCAATGGCAAAACATATTAGTTTATTAGGAGCAAACGTTATAGGGATAAATAAAAGAGGAAAGAAAGTTGATGGCTGTAACAAGGTTATCACAATAGAAAATATTGATAGTGTTTTGCCAAATGCAGATTTTTTATATTTAGCAGTTCCAGAAACTCCAGAAACAAAAAATCTTATTAACAAAAGAAGGCTTGATATGCTTAAACCATCATGCGGTATAGTAAATGTTGGAAGACAATCAGTAATGGATTATGAAAATTTATGCGAAAAATTACAAAAAAATGAAATTGCTGGAGCGATACTGGATGTATTTACTCCTGAGCCGATTGATAAAAATGCAAAAATTTGGGACACCCCAAATTTAATTATTACACCTCATGTTTCTTCAGATGATAATGGTAATTATGTTAAATTAACCCTAGATATCTTTGTTAAAAATTTAAAACGTTTTATAGAAAATAAAGAGTTGTTAAATCAGATAGACAAAAAACTAGGTTATTAAAAAATTATTTATTATCGATTGGATTAAGAACTTTTACTTCTATAGGCTTGCTTAATAGTTCAATTATTTTAGATCTATAATCTTTATAGTGCGTTGTATTCCTATGGAAATCTAATGCTTTAGAATCTTTATATATTTCAAATAAATGGAAAATTTTACTTTCATCATTAGTATTATTTTCCTCATATAAATCATAAAGCTCATTTCCTTCCTCTGATCTCGTTGGATTTATCATAGATAATAAAATTTCTCTTACATTGTTATATTTATCTTGTTTGGGATAAAAGCTTGCAATAACTATTTTTTTGGACACTAAAAATGTTTTACTAATTTTAATTTTTCTCTCGTCTCAGCTGGTGTCATTGGAGTATAACCAATTTCATCGATAATTCTTATAGCTTTTTCAACTAATTGAGCGTTAGTAGCAAGCTTACCTTTTGACAAATATAAATTATCCTCTAATCCAACTCTTGGGTTTCCTCCCATTAAGACCGTTTGAGCTACAAAGGGCATTTCATTTTTTGAAATCGCAAAACCTGACCATACGCCTTCTTTTGGCATAATATCTTTCATAGCCTGCATTGCTAAAGTAGTAGCTGGTGCACCCCAAGGTATTCCTAAACACATTTGAAACATTGGTGGATCACTTAACAAACCTTCTTTATATAACTGAGCGCCAAACCACATATTACCCAAATCAAAAGCTTCTATTTCAGGTTTTACACGAATTTCTTTTAATTTTTTTGCAGCTTTTCTTAAATCATTTGGTGTATTAACTGTAATTGTTGAGCCATCACCAAAATTTAAAGTTCCTGCATCAAGAGTGCAAATCTCTGGAAGAAATTGTTCTGCATTTGCAATTCTTTCCATTACATTTGCCATATCAGTCATGGGTCCAAAATCTAGGGGATTATCGCCTTGCCCTATATCTAGATCTCCCCCCATACCGGTAGTGAGATTTATTATTACATCTGTATCACTCGACCTAACTCTGTCGACTACTTCTTTATATAACTCTAATCTTCTACTAGGTGTTCCATCATCTTCTCTTACATGAATATGGGCAATAGCAGCTCCAGCTTTTGCAGCCTCTATCGAAGCATTTGCAATTTGCACTGGGGTTTTTGGCAAATCTGGGTGTTTACTTGCTGTATCACCAGATCCAGTTACCGCGCATGATATAAATACTTTATTGTTCATTTTAATAATGAAAAATATACTCTAGATTAATAAAAATGAAAATAAATCAATTAAAACAAGATTTAGCAGCTGCATTTAGATGGACTGCAAGACTAAATATGAATGAGGGAATAGCCAATCATTTTAGTGTTTGTCTTCCAAATTCTAATGATTTTTATGTCAATGGTTCCGGATTACATTTTAGCTCAATTAAAGCCAGTGATATGGTTCTAGTTGAACAAGATAAAATTGATGAAATTAAAAAAAAACCTGAGCTAGTAGATCCTACTGCATTACATATTCATGGAACAATTCATAGAAAAGTTCCTCATGCAAGATGCATACTTCATGTTCATTCAAAATATGCTACTGCATTGTCAGCTTTAAAAAACCCTGTGCTAGAACCAATAGATCAAAATACCATGCGTTTCTATAATCGTGTCTCAGTTTTCAATGATTTTGGTGGTCTAGGATTTGAAGATGAGTCAAAAAAAATGGCATCTGTAATTGGAAATAATCGCTCGATGCTTTTGGCAAACCACGGAGTATTAACTTTAGGACAAACTGTCGCTGAAGCTTTTGATGAATTATATTATTTTGAAAAAGCCTGCGAAACTTACTTAACCGCTCTTTCTACTAGTAAAGAACTAAATATAGTTAGCCCAGAAGTTGCGGAAAAAACTGCTCAAGAGTGGGAAAATTATCCAGTAAATATGGGAGAACAACATTTAAATGAAATAAAAAAGATATTAGACAAAGAGGATATAAGTTACAGAGACTAGTATGAGAAAAATAATAATTCTTTTTATATTATTTACCACACCTTTATTTGCAGCGAAAGTTGAACGACTTGGTTTTTATAATATACAAGAGCTTCTTGAAGATGATAATCTAACTTATAAGATTATTAAAAGTTGTGTTTCCTTAAACTCTGCGATAACAGAAATCACAAAAGAAGATCATCCAGAGTTATCAAAAAGTTTTTTTGCAACAGCAAATTATTTATATCCATTTGGTATTCTTACATTGGCAAAAATAAAAAAATTGAATTATCAAGATGTAGAAAAAGAATATCAAAACAATGTAAACTCTCAAGTATCTGATTATATGGATTTTATGAAAGAGAATGGTGTTGCCAACCAAAGTTTTATTAAGGGAACATTCATTGGAGATGATCTCAACTTTTGTAACGAAATTAGATCAGCAATAGAAATAACTATAGCAGAAACTAAAAAATTAAAATCTAAAAACTAGAATAAATTATTCAGATTTCTTAAATTTTGGGATTTTAGATTTCTTTTTCTTTTTTTTCTTAAATTTTGGAATTTTTGATTTTTTAGACTCTTTTGTTCCCTTAGTTTCTTCAACAGTAAATTCTTCTAAAGGTGCCATGATTTCCTTACATTCCTCTAAAGTACAAAAATAAGTTGCTCCAGTTTTATTATTGTAAAGATAAGCTCCACAATTTTTTTGTTTTTTTAATGTGCAGTTTGCAGGCTCTAAAATGTAATCTGCAAAAACTTTAGAAGGAATTAGTAAAATAAATATAAAAATAAAAATAAATTTTTTCATAAACAGTTTTTTTTGTTAAAAAAATTTAATTCAACTATTAATAGAAAATATTTTTAACATTTACTTAATCTATTTTAGATCATTTTTTCCATTTAAAACAAACGAAAATTTAACTTATAAAAATTATATATAAAAGTTAGAAACATATAAAGCATAGAAAAAAAATTCTTATCATGACAAAGTGTTACATAATAATAATAAGAACAAGGGAGGGTAAATGAAGATAACTAAAATAATCTATGTTGTTATGTTTTCTTGGATTCTTGGAATTTTTAGTACTGCCAATTCAGGTGAATTATGTACTGAGTGTTTAAAAAAAGTTCCTCAAGAAATGAGAGATTACGTTTACAACATGGACTTTATGGATAAAGACCAGCCTTTAGGACCTGCGGTAATGAAAGGATGGAAAAGTCCTCGAAAACCACCATGGACTATTGGTTATGCAAGTACATACGCTGGAAATACTTGGCGTAAAGGTGCAATGGAACGTCTAATGGAAGTTGTTTATCCAAAATGGAAAGCGCTTGGAATGGTTGATGAAATTGTAATTACTCAATCAAACTTAGATGACTCGTTGCAAATCCAACAAATGAGACAAATGATAGATGGAGGAAAAGTAGACGCAATTATTATATGTTGCTCTAACATTACTGCTCTAAACACTACTATTAAGTATGGTTGGGAAAAAGGTATACCTACTCTTTCATTTACTGGCTTTACAACATCACCATATTCAATCAATACATCGGTTAATTACAGATTGGTTGGTTATTATGTTGGTGCTTGGATGGCTGAGCTTATTGGTGAAAAAGGTAACGTAATAGTTATTGAAGGAATACCTGGTTATTCTGCATCAGACCAACAAAATAAAGGGGTGTTAGCTGCATTATCAGAATACCCTGGTGTAAATGTTGTTGGACAATTAGCACATAACTGGACTTCTCAAGTTGCTCAAAAAGAACTGTCACAATGGTTATCAACAAATACAAAAAAAGTTGATGGTATTGCGGTACAGTCTTCAGGAGAAACTGGAACGTTACAAGCTTTACTTCAATCTGGGCTTGATCCAATTCCACCAATTGCATTAGGTGGTGAACTTGGTGCTCTATGTTATTGGAGACAAAATCCTGGATATATTGATGAAGCGATATATGCATGGCCTCCAGGTGATGAAGTAGAACTTGGTATGGATGTAATGATTAGAACTTTGCAAGGTCAAAGTCCTATGATTCAATCTATATTAGTTGGTCCCGCTACAAAAAATTTCGATGAAATAAGTGAAATCTTAAATGAAGATTGCGATCGAAATTCTACTGGTTGGGATAATCCAGGAATGGATAAATGGGCTCCTAAAGAATATGTAGAAGCATTCTTTGAGAATCCAAGCGATCCTACAAAATACGATCCAAAATCTCACTAGTACTTAAGCTAAGTATGAGTGCTGAAAAAAATATAGAAGACAACACCTCTAAAGAGGTGTTGTCTGAAAAGTCAAAAACTGTCCAAGGTGATATTTACGTCCAAGATGTTCATAAATATTTTGGTGTAACTAGAGCTTTGAACGGAGTAAATTTTAATGCCAATTTTGGAGAAATTCATGCAATTGTTGGTGGTAATGGTTGTGGTAAAAGCACATTAGCAAAAGCTATGTCTGGAGTTTTGCCGGTGGATAAAGGGAAAGTTTCTATACTTGGTCAAACCCCTACTTCTCCTGTAATGGCAAGAAATATGGGTATAGCTACCGTGTTTCAAGAGGTGATGATTGCAGAAGAGTCATCAGTGGTAGATAACTTATTTGTCGGTTCAGATGACTTCTGGTACAAAAATTTAACTCAAAGAGAAAAAGTATTAAAAGCTCAAGAAATTATGGAAGATCTAGTTGGTGAATATGTTGACCCATATACACAGGCTTTTAACTTATCACTTCCTATAAAAGCATGGATAACAATCGCACGAGCATTCTTAAGGGATAATACGAAAGTATTAATTCTTGATGAGTCATCTGCTGCTCTCGATTTTGACTCAACTGAAAGGTTGTTCAAAAAAATGAGGGAATTAAGAGACAAAGGTGTTGCAATTTTTATTGTTACTCACAGAATTGCTGAACTAGTAAGGATAAGTGATAAAGCAACTGTTATGAGAGACGGTAAAGATGTTGGTGTATTAGAGAAAAAAGATCTTAATGAAAAAAATTTAATAGGTTTAATGACAGGTAGAGAAGAAACAGGAGAAAAATCTACATCCGTAGCCATGCAAACAAAAACTGATAAAGTTGTTATGAGAGCAGAAAATTTAGTTGTTTGGCCCGAAAGTAAACCAGTGAATTTTGAAGTTAAAAAGGGAGAAATAGTGGGTATTACAGGTTTGGATGGAAATGGACAAGATGACTTTGTTAAAATTTTAGCTGGTGTTCAACAGTCACATGGCGGGACTACAGAAATTCTAGATATAAATGAAAAATTCTCAAAATATAGTTCATTAGAGGACGCAAAAAAAAATGGGATATCTTTCGTATCAGGAGATCGTAAGAAGGAGGGAATACTTCCTAATTTAAGTATATATGAAAATTTAGTTGTACCTCTTTATAAAAAAACTAGCAAAGCAGGATTTTTAGGTTTTATTAATTGGATGGAGTTAAATGGTATCTTTGATTGGGAAGTAGAAAGATTGAATATTAAAACTGGCCCTAGTGATAATCTTATAGGATCGTTAAGTGGAGGTAATCAGCAAAAAGTTATGATAGCAAGATCTTTTGCCCAACATCCTAAAGTTCTTATTTTGAATGATCCCGCTAGAGGTATAGATATAAGTACTAAAAGAGATCTTTACGTTCATTTGAGAAAATATGTTGAGGAAGGCAACACAGTTGTTTTCCTATCTAGTGAATTAGAAGAATTTATTGGACTTTGTCCAAAAGTTATAGTTTTTAGAAATGGTACAATATTTGATATTTTTGAGAATGATAAAATTAACGCTGATACTTTACTTGAAGGTATGTTTGGTCAAACTGCAGGCGTAGGTGAGACAACATTATCAGGCAAATCAAATCTATCTTCATTATCAATACAAAATAAATCCGATAATAATAATAAAAAATCTGAAGAGAAAAAAATTGTTAAAGTATTAAATTTTGAAGATGAAAGTACTAGTAAAAATAATAATAAAATTAAAATAAAAACCTTTTAATGAAAACAGAAAATAAAAATAAATATTATAATGATGAAGATGAAATAAATTTTCGAAAATTAAATGATTTTAGAAAATATAACTCAGAGTTAAAAAATAATAGTCAATCCAATAATCATAATATTAAATATGCTAATTCTGATAAAAATTATTTTAATAGTATTTTAAAAACTAATGAAAAAGTCGAGTTTTATAACGAAACAAATGCAGATAAAGATAGAAATTATTACAATCCTTCTGATTTTCAAAAATTTGATCAACTAAATAGCTTCCCTGAATACAACAATAATGTAGATAAAATAAATAATAATTTTATTACTGAATCAAGCTATTCACCTCGAGACTATGATGAATTTAATAAAATAATTCCAAAAAAAGATATTAATCAAAAAAAAATTGAAGATCAAAATAAGAAAATAAGAGTTATTGATTACAATAAAATAAATGGAAACGAAAAAAAACTTAAAAATAAGATGGGAATAGATAAAATTAAAATTGTTTATTTTGATTAAAAAAGATGGAAATAATTGAAAAAATAAAAACATATAGATCTAGTGTAGATACTTCCTCTAATAAGTATCTAATGGTTCCAATATTTATTTTTTTTGCTCTATTAATTTTTGCTTTAATTAGAAGCCCAATACTTGTCTCTCAGTCTGGTATAGGAAGCGCGATAATGCTTACAGCTCCATTAATTTTAACAACATATGCTTTAACATTTATAGCTATGGCTGGAAGAGGTGGTGTTGATTTATCTGTTGGTCCTTTCATGGGTTTCATAAATGTTAGTAGTATTCAGCTATACGCTGCTGGATACTTGCAAACTCCTATTGGCTGGTTTGTTTATGCAATAGCGATGGGTTTACTTTGGCAACTTTTCTATGCTTTAATTGTATGTTTCGTAAGAGTTTCTCCCATCATTGTATCTCTTGCAGGATATTTAGCATTTGCAGGAATAAATATTGTAATTTTACCAAGGCCAGGAGGAATAGCTCCTGATTGGCTACTTCCTTGGGGTGAGGGATTTACAATTTTAAATCCTATATTTCTTCTAATGATTTTAGCAACAATATTATTTTATATAATTACTCATACTGCATTTTGGGGCCATCTAAAATTGATGGGTTCCGATGAACGTGCTGCTTTTACAAGTGGTGTAAAAATTCACTTAGTTAGAATAGTTGCTCATATGATTGCAGGAATTTTTGCAGCTCTATCTGCAATTTGTTTTACAGCTCTAGTTGGATCCGGGGATCCTCTACAAGGAACAAAATATACTTTGCTTGGTATTACTGCTTTAGTTCTAGGTGGTGCTAGTTTAGCCGGAGGTCGTGGAGGAGCGTTTGGTGCAATTTTAGGTGCATTAAACTTATACCTAATAAATTATATTTTAGTTACATTTAGATTTGAAAGACTTCAAAGTTTTGTTTCGGACTTGTCATATGGTGCTGTATTGGTGATAGCTTTGTTGGTAAGTCTAATCCTTCCTTATGTTACTAGAGTAACTAAAGGTTTATCAGTAATGGTTTTTTTCATACTAATGGCATTTGCAGGATTATTTGTTGTACTGCATCAAGTTTATGATCAACCAATTGTCGTTGAACAAGTAGTTGAAACTGAAAAAAAATCTAAAGAAGATACAAGGGGATCAAAAGTAAGAAAAGTAGACTCAACTGGAAATATTATTGTTGAGGACTCAGAAGCAGGAGCAACTACAGGAACAGGTACAGCTAAAGGTGGTTCTTTAGCAGGTCATGGAGTGGTTCAATTAACTGAAACACCAGGAACCATTGTATTTTATGTAATTTTAGGGATAGCGTTTGTCGCTTTGTTACTTTATTTGCTATCAGTTTATAGGAGTCCGTCTACGATTTCCTTTGTAATTATTGTGGTAATATTAGCTGCTGGTTTAATATTTGATCCAGAAGATAAAGAAAAAGATCTTTTAAAAGATACAGAAAAAATAACCTTACAATCTAATCAAGTAAGTAGTATTGAAACTTCAGCGCCTCAATACTTTAGTTTAGAAAATATAAATTACTTCCCCAATGTATTAGAAAGCTCTCTTATTTCTGAAACTACCTATAGTATTATTTATTTTGCTGGTATTGTGTTAATGGCTTCATTAATTGTAATATCAATGCTTCCTCAATTTAGTCCACGCGCTAAATCTACAGCACTTTTATTTTTTTTAGCAGCCTTGTCTTTAATTGTCTTAAAAGGTGTGTCTTACAATAATTTAGTTGAAAGCACTGATAGTAGTTTTTTTGGTATTCAGGGATATGGTGTAATATTGGTAGTTCTACTTTTATTTGTAATTACCGCTCCATTTGTTCATTCAAAAATAAAAAATTTAACCAATGTATATGTGTTCGGATTTGGTGTTCTTGCTATAATTTGTACTTATTTTATTGGCGGAAATACTTTTATTCCTAGTGATCCATCTCTTTATCAGTCAAAAATTATAAGTGAACTAAATATTGGAGATCTTTCACAAGTTAAATATGAGGGAACAAAAAGATTTTTCTATGAAGTTACAACTTCAGGATATTCTCAATTTGCATTTAGTATTTTAGCAGTATTTTTATTGCAATATTTTTTATTTCTTAATATGGGTGAGAAAGCAAACTATAAAAGGTTTGCTCCATATATTTATATAGTTACAATTGCAGTTGCTCTTTGGGCATCACTTTTTTATTCAATTGGATATTCGTTTTATAAAATTCTTGCAGTATTAGTCATTGGAATACCTATCACACCTTTAGTTTGGCAGTTTATGTCTATTTACAAAGAAAAAAATGCACGTGATAAACAATTAAGTCAATGGGAGGAAATAAAGTAGATGAAGAGATCGGCTTTTTTATTTTTTAAAGGATTAGGATTGTTATTTGCAATTCTTTGCGGTATTGGAACTGCCGTTCTTGGTTGGTTTGATGGTGCAGACTGGATGAATATTGCTACCTATTCTATTGCTGTTACTGGATTAATATTGTGGGGGTGGTACCATTTCTCTGTAAGATGGATTAATGAAGATTTAAAACAAAACATCTTTACTAAATTCCCTAAAGAAGAAAATATAAAAGAAGATGAAGAAGATGAAGAAAATTTCTTCTTTAAAAACATTAGAGAAAATAAGTGGAAAACGATCGCTTTTCTTGGAATAATTCTTATTTTTATTTTTGTATCTTTTGTTTCAGAAAGTTTTTTTTCTGGAAGAACCCTAGTTTCATTTTTGATCTTTTTAGTATTTGTAATTTTTATGGGTGTCATAAGCAGATACATAAAAGGAACTAAAAGTGTTTTTATTGGTATATCTGTTTTAATTGGTTTATTTATTATTGGATCCTTAACTATTCCAGGTTTTTTAACAACAATGAATATGAAATCTATGTTGGTTTTTGCATCATTTCTTGGATTAGCAACTATTGGCCAAACATTTGTTGCGCTCTTAGGAGGTTTGGATCTTTCAATTCCATTTGTTATTGGTTCAATGAATGTTGCTTTAATGTCATTGATTTCAAAAGGAGTTCCTCCTTGGCTTGCTTGTATAGTTATATTGTTATTGGGTGCTTTAATAGGATTTGTTAATGGTACTTTAAGTTTTAGACTTCAAGGGCAAGCATTAATTCTAACATTAGGTGTTGGATTTTTTGTAAAAGGAGGAGTTCAGATACTAGTTTCTATGGGTACATTTTCTGCTGGAACTGTATTTGGTGTAGTTCCAGATTGGATGCAGAATTTAGCTTCTATGGGTGGAAAAACTGTTGGTCTTCCAATACCGCCTGTTATCATTATTTGGATAGTCACAAGTATATTGGTTATTGTTGCCCTAAGGTTAACAAAATGGGGAAGACATTTATATGCTTTAGGAGGAAGCAGATTATCTTCATCAAGACTTTCAATTTCTGAAAGAGGCTACTGGATTGGTGCTTATGTTATCAGTGGTTTTTTCTCAGCTTTAACAGGAATATTGCTTCTTGGGTGGAGTGGCGGAGGATATGTTGGGGCTGGAGATATTTATCTATTTACTACAATCGCAGCAGTAGTAATTGGAGGAACTTCTTTATTAGGAGGTTCGGGTGGTTACGGATTAAGTGTTATTGGGGTATTTATTTTACAAATAATAACAACCGTATTAATTGGATGGGGCTTAAGTTGGGAAGCACAACAATTTATTCTAGGTTTATTAATCATTCCAATGGTTGCTCTTTATGCAAGATCTCCTCATATTAGGAGTCAAATATAAGAAAGTAAGTTATGACAAAATTAAATTGTGATATGGGTGAAAGTTTTGGAATTTACAGAGCAGGTAATGATGAAGAAATAATGCCATTAATTGATATAGCTAATGTTGCCTGTGGATTTCATGCTTCAGATCCTAATCATATGAGAAAAACTGTAGAACTTGCAAAAAAAAATAAAGTAAAAGTTGGGGCCCACCCCTCTTTTCCTGATCTTCAAGGATTTGGAAGAAGAGAAATGAGAATGCCTAGGCAAGATATCAAAAGTATGATTATGTATCAAGTCGGAGCATTAAAATCATTTTTAGATGAGCAAGACATGCCTCTTAATCATATCAAGCCTCATGGATCATTATATGTTATGGCTGCAAAAAATGATGATATGGCTCATGCTATTGCAGATGCTGTTGAAACTTTTGATGTCCCTGTTTTTGGAATGGCGAATACGAGCCATGAAAAAATTTATAAAGATGAACGTGGCTTAAATTTTATTGCAGAATTTTATGCTGATCTTGATTATGATGAAAATGGAAAGTTGGTAATTGCAAAAGGAAAAAATGCAAAATACGATGCCAAAATAGCAACAGATAGAGTTATGCGTGCTTTATCTGAAAAAAAAGTTACTAATACTGTTGGTAAAGATATTGATGTAGGTTGCGATACAATTTGTGTTCATTCTGATACTCCTAATGCTGTTGAAATTATCAAGGGGATTAAATCTGCAATTAATAAATGAAAAAAATTTTAATAGCTAATAGAGGTGAAATAGCTTGTAGAATTATAAAAAGTTGTAAAAAACTGGGCTTACAATCAATTGCTGTATATTCTGATATAGATAAAAATAGCAAACACGTTAGAGAAGCCGATGAGTCAATTCATATAGGGGGTTCAAAAGCTCAGGAAAGCTATCTTCTACCAAAAAAAATAATTGAAGTAGCGAAGAAATTAAAAGCAGATGCTATTCACCCTGGATATGGATTTATGGCTGAAAATGCTGATTTTGCTCGAAATGTTATGGATTCAGGTATTATTTGGATAGGCCCAAAACCTGAAACAATAATATCAATGGGTAATAAAGATGTAGCAAGAGAATTAGCAATAAATAATAACCTTCCTATTTGTCCTGGTTTAAAAGATGAGGATTTAAAAAAAGATGATCTAGAAAAAAAATGTAATGAAATTGGTTATCCGATTTTAATTAAAGCCAGTGCTGGTGGTGGTGGAATTGGAATGCAAATAGCAAACAACTATGAAAACTTAGTTCAATCAATTGAGAAAACTAAAAATTTAGCAAAAAAAGCGTTTGGCAATAGTGATATTTTTTTAGAAAAATTTATTTCAAATGCAAGACATATAGAAATTCAAGTTTTTGGACTTGGTGAAAAAAAAGCTTTACATTTTTATGAAAGAGATTGTTCAATACAAAGACGTTTTCAAAAAATAATAGAAGAAAGTCCTGCTCCTCAAATTGAAAAATCAATTATAGATGAAATGGCTGAAAGTGCAGTCAAGTTTGTTACAAGTCAAAAATACGAGGGAGCTGGAACAATAGAGTTTATATACGATATTGATAATAAAAAATTTTACTTTTTAGAAATGAATACAAGAATTCAAGTTGAACATCCCGTCACAGAAATGATTACAAACTCTGACTTAGTTTCAATGCAAATTCAATTTGCTTTAAACTTAGATCTTGATTTTATAGAACAAAATAAAATCAATAAAACAGGACATGCCATTGAATGTAGGCTATATGCTGAAGACCCCTCTAAAAACTTTCTTCCGTCACCAGGCAAAATAACAAAATTAAATCTCCCTAATACTGGATTTACAAATATTAGACTTGATATTGGTGTTGATGAAGGAGATGAGATATCTTTTTATTATGATCCGATGATTGCAAAAATTATTTCAAAAAGTGAGAGTAGAACCGAAAGTATTAATAATATGATTCATTATTTAAGCGAATTAGAAATAGAAGGAATTAATACTAATAAATCTTTTTTAATTTCAGTTTTAAAAAATGAAAATTTCAATAATGCAAACTATAACACAAAATTTATAGAAGATAATTTATCATTATTTACAAAAGAAATGGAAACTGTGAAAAAAAATAATGGTAATACTCAAAAAAAAGAAAAAGTTGTCCAAAAGTATACTGATAATGATGTTGAGGCTTTTAAAAAAATAGCCGCACAAACTCCTAAAGCTAAATCATCTGAAAATTATACTGAAAAAGATTTTAAGGCATTTAAAAACATTTTAAATAAAAAAAATGACACTTATAAAAAACCTTCTATTAATAATATAACTGGAAGAGTATATGATGAACCAATTATCAAGCCAGGTGGTGATAAATATATGGTTATTGAATTTGGTAATCTAATGGATTTGGAAATCAATTTTAAAGCACAAAACTTAGCTAAAGCTATTGTTGATAATAAAATTAAAGGTATTTATGAAACTGCCCCATGTTTTGCTTCGATGCTTATTCATTATAATCCTGAAGAAATAAAATTTAATGATTTAAAAAATGAGATGAAATCACTTATTAATTCTTTAGGTCCAACTGATGATATTGAAATTAACAGTAGAATTTTTTCATTTCCTACAGTTTATTTGGATAAATGGACAAAAGAATGTATTGAAGATTATTCAAGTAAAATAGCTGAAAAAACTCCTGATCCTGATTTCATAGTAGAACTAAATAAACTTGAAAATACTGATCAATTTGTACGAGTTCACTCTGGAACTGAATATTGGGTTTCAGCATTAGGTTTTTGGCCAGGACTACCATTTATGATGCCTTTAGATCCTAGATGTAAACTGACAGCACCCAAATATAATCCACCAAGAACCTGGACTCCAAAAGGTGCTATCGGAATGGGTGGTTCCTCAACAGCTATTTACCCTGATAAGCTGCCTGGCGGTTATCAAATTTTTGGTATAATTCCTGTTCCTATTTGGGATACTAATAAAAGCTTTTCTGTATTTGAAGAGAGTATTTGTCTATTTAAACCTGGAGATAGAGTGAAATTTATACCTACAAGTTACGAAGAATTTGATCATGTATCAAACAAAGTAAAAGATAAATCTTATGATTATAATATTATTGATTATCAAAAATTTTCAGTAAAAAACTATAAAAATTGGCTTAAAACAATTGACAAAACAAAAAGGTTTTAACTTCTATGTTTCAAGTAATTAAAAAAGGTTTAGAAACATCTGTCCAAGATTACCCTGGAAGAATTGGAACATTAAACCAAGGTTTCCCAGCCTCAGGACCAATGGATAGTTGGTCTTTTAGACTTGCAAATATTTTGGTTGGAAATAAGTCAGGTGATGCTGCATTAGAATGTCAATTTATGGGTCCTACACTTAAATTTTCAGATGATAGAACAATAGCAATTACAGGTGCAGACATGTCACCGAAAATAGATGGTAAAAGTGTTCCTCTGTGGGAAAGTATTGAAGTAAAAGCAAATCAAATTTTAGAATTAGAATTTGCTACAATAGGAGCGAGATCATATATTGCCTTTGCTGGAGGTATCAATAGCGAACCTTGGCTTGGATCAAGATCCACATTTCATAAAGCTGGTGTCGGTGGGATTAATGGTAAAGCTATTGAAAATAATCAAATGATACCACTAGGAAAAAATAGAAAAATTCAACAGAGAAAAATAAAAAAAAGCTCAATACCAGAAATCTCTAAAGATAAAAATTGGTCCATAGAAGTAGTTTTAGGTCCTAATGATGATTGGATTGATAATAAAGGTCATGAGACTTTTTTTAATTCAAAATGGAAACTTCAAGCAAAAAGCGATCGAACAGGATATAGGTTAGATGGACCCAAATTATCTTTTACTGATAAAGCTACAAACAAAAGTCTCGAAAACGGATCTGAACCATCAAACATTATTGACCAAGGATATCCTGCAGGAGCTATTAATCTTGCAGGTCAAACACCAATAATACTTGTAAATGATGGTCCAAGTATGGGTGGTTTTATAAACCCATACACTGTTCCCTCGTCTGCATTTTGGAAACTAGGTCAAGCCAAACCAGGTGACACTTTTAATTTTGTAGAAGTTTCAGTTGAAAAAGCTCAAATATTAAGAGCTGAACAATCACTAATTTGTAGTGAAGAGAGTCTATTAACTTTTAACAAAAATGAGAGGAATAATAATGAAAAAAACAACGAATTGAGCCCAATCAAAATAATAGATTTTGATAAAAATAAACTAGAAGAAAAAGAAAGGGTAAAAATCATGGAAAAAAAAGGTATAAAAAATATGAAAATTCGTTTTTTTAATTAATTAAATAATACGGAAGGAATAATTTAGAAAATGACAACTGAAGTAAAAACAACAGTTCCTGGTAATATATGGAAAGTATTAGTTAAAGTAGGAGATGCAGTTAAAAAAGATGATGATCTATTCATCATGGAGGTGATGAAAACTGAAGTACATCATAACTCACCTGTTGACGGAAAGGTTGTTCAAGTAAACATTCAAAATGACCAAGAAGCAGTTGAGCCTGGTACTGTGGCAATCATTATAGAATAAATATGAAATTTGAAAAAAAATTCATTACTAAATATTTAGATACAATAATTGAATTATCTGATGAAACTGGGATGTCTAAACAAGAAGTAAGAACAATGTTAGATATCACATTATCATACCAAAATCCTAAATTTATAAATTTTGAAGAAATTAAAACTGAAATAAAAACATTTATTACTATCAATATTTTTTCTCTTATTTGTAAGTTGTAAATTTTATGAAAAAATTAACACTTTATAATGGCCCTAATTCACCATTTGGAAGGAAAACAAAAATAACGGCAATAATCTTGGAAATTCCAATTGAAGAAAAGATAATTAAAATACAAGAGGCAGAATTTATAGATAATTATAACCCATTAAGAAAAATTCCAACTCTTATTATAGATAATAATCAAACAATAATTGATAGTGATAATATTTGTTTATATTTTGATAAGATTTCTAATAAAGAGTCAATTTATAGTACAAAAAATTATTGGAACGTAATGTCAACTATCTCAATCGCAAATGGTCTAATGGAGTCTGTTTTAGAAAGAAAAACAGAATTAATAAGACCAACAAACGAACAAAGTAAAAGTTTTATCCAAAAACAAGAGATTAGAATTTTTAGAACAATTAATTGGCTAGAAAAAAATTGGAATAACTTTGAAAATAATAAGATTTCTATGGATCAAATATCTGTTGCTTGTGCTCTTGAATATACTAAATTTAGATTTACAGACTCATGGATAAATAGCTGTAATAACTTAAATATTTGGCTAGAAGAATTCAACAAACATAAATTTATGGAACTAACAATTCCAAAAGATATATAATATTTTATTTTAGTTAATCGTAATAAAACATTGGAGCTTTTTTCCAATCAAGCCAGGCATCTGGATCATGTCCCCAAACTACTTTAGCATCATAATCCTTAGCAATTTTTCTCAATTTTTTAACTGAAATTGCTGCATCAGAAGAAGAAGTAACTAGTCCTGGTAAACATTTATCACACCAATGATCACCTGTATACACAGCATCACCTGTAAGTAATATATGTTTTGTTTTTGGTAAATTAATTAAAATTGATTGATGACCTGGAGTGTGACCAGGTGTATAAATTAACTTTATTACCCCGTCATTGAATACATCGTAAAAATCTGTTTTTCTTCCTTGTAAAAATTTCCATCTAATATTTGGTTTATCAAAATCTGCTCTAATATAGGCTGGTGCAGAAAACCAATCTGGATTAAAAGCATAATCATATTCTGTTTTTTGTGTGATATAAGTTGCATTTGGAAAGTGCCCAAGAGCTCCTGAGTGATCTAAATGTAAATGTGTTTGTATTACGTATTTAACATCTTCAGGATTAGTATTAACAGTTTTTACCATTTCTTTACACCATTCTGAAGCTTTCATAACAGGGTCATAAGCCTCTACAACATTACCCCAATGCTTATGCTTATCTAAAGCCACCTCTATTGGCATACCGCCATCAATAATTACATCTCCTTCAGGATGTTTAATAAGAAACCAAGGAACTGGAATTTCAAATGGTTCCTCTCCCTGATTCATTTTTATAAACTTTACTTTAGTTTTTATTGAACCAGTCTGAAACATGTATAGTTTAATTCCAGTATTAAACTTTGTTGTTTTTTCAAAAAAATCTTCAGACTTATTAATCATAATTTATTCTACCAGGCAGACTCATATATGTTAAGAGCATCATTTTCTGTTACCTCTCTAGGATTATTTACTAATAAACGTGTCTGTTTCATTGCATCAGATGCCATTTTTTTACATGCTTCTTTTGGAATATTTACCTCTCTTAATTTTTGAGGCAAACCAATTTTTTTTGATAAAATTTCCAAGCGATCAATAAATTCTTTACACACAGCTTGACTTCCCTGCTCACTATCAATATCTGGAAAAACAAATGGAGCTAAATCTGCATAATTTTTAGTTGTTTTGCTGTCAACACTGTTAAATCTTAAAACATATGGAAGGACTAATGAATTTGATAATCCATGAGATATATGGAAAGTTCCTCCAATAGGATAAGCAAGTGCATGGACGGCAGCAACTGGTGAATTTGCAAATGATTGTCCTGCTAACATTGCCCCTATCAACATATTACTTCTAGCTTGTATGTCTGATCCATCAAATACAGCTTTTTCTATTGAGCTAGATAAAAGTTTTAATGCCTCTGTAGCTAACATTCTTGAGATAGGATTATTATTTTTATTTGCTGAAGTATAACCCTCAATTGCATGAACCATTGCATCAATTCCTGTGGCTGCAGTTGTATGGGCTGGTAATCCAATTGTTAAGTCTGGGTCTAAAATTGCAATATCAGGTAAAATTAATGATGAAGAAACACCTTTTTTTTCCTCTTCACCAACAGTAATTATTGAAACAGGGGTTACTTCTGAGCCAGTTCCAGCGGTTGTTGGTATTAATACTAATGGTAATCTTGGACCTTTAGCATTTGATACTCCCCATGCTTCTTCTATATCCTCATTTGAGCCTAAAATTAAAGAAGTTAATTTAGCTACATCCATTGATGATCCTCCACCAAATCCTATAATACCTGTAGCATTAATTTTTTTTCCAACTTCAATTGATTTTAAAAGAGTTTTAATAGATGGGTCAGCCTCAACATCTTGGAAAATTTCAACTATTGAAGAATATTTACGAAGTTCGTCTAACGTTGGTCCTGTTAAATTTAGTGACATCAAGTCTTTGTCAGTAATAAATAAAATATTTGATCCCAATTTTTTTGAAATCTCTTCTACACATATTTTTGACATTCCTCTGCCAAATCTAATTGCTGAGGTAGTATTAAATGAAAAATTATTTATACTCATAAAAATTAAACATAGTAAACATAAAAAATTATTGAAAATATAGCTAAGCCTATTAATATTAAAATCCAACCATAACCAGTTCCTAAATTATCTAAATAATTTTTTTCTCCCGAAACTTCATCTGGAAATTTATGAGGATCTCCAGATTGTATTGGTCTATTTGGTAATGTTGATAAATCCATTTTACTTGCTAAGAACCAAATTAAACCAATTCCAAAAAACCACCAAATTAATTGATAGCCCCATATTGAAGGTATTTTTAAAATCCACGAGTCATAGCCTGCATCTGGAGCACCAAAAAAATTATTTCCAAGAACTTGTCCTGGTCCAACTCCAAAGAATAACCATATTAGAGCAATAACATATGCAAATGATCTTAGTTTTGTTCTGCTTGGATGAAGTCCCATGTTTTCATCTAAAAAATTATGAAATTTTTGACGATGATCTCTATCATTATCTACTTTTGTTATTGATGAAAAAGCAGAAACTGAAAAACAGATGAATACGTTAAATAATAAACCCCATACTCCAGAATGAATTGTTAAAGGCCACCTACCCCACGGTAGTCTATTACCTGAAATTTGCTGTCCAATAGTTTCTGTTAAAATAACAATTATTATTCCAATTACTATTCCTGATATAGCCGCCCCTCTTGTTATCCAAGGAAACCAAACAAGACCAAGTAAAACAATTAAAAATTGGAATGCTATAGAAATTGAGATACCACTAAAAATAATCATTGCTGGTTTTGCAAATGTAGCTAGATAAAGTGAAGCTAAAAATATTAACATTAAAATTATTCGAGCTGCTTTACGCTCTTTCTCCCAGTTTAAATTTTGATCTACATAAGCTTTATAAAAATCTCTAGTAATAATACTGCCTGAAGTCATTAGAAGAGATGCTGCAGTCGACTGTAGCGCAGCAATCAACCCTACAGCTAATAAACCAGTTAACCATAAAGCATGGTTATCCATTAAACTTATAATGTGATAAATAATTGATGAATGATCACTATTTGAAATTTCAGGCAAAAGTTTATCAATAAGAAAACCATTGCTATTTATTTCAGCATTAGCTCCTAATAAACTAGCTCCAATTCCTTGAAAAGTTGTAAATATAAATAACAATAAACCAACAACAACTGCTGAACCCCATATTTGATAATAAGAAAATACTTTTGGGTGTTTAGCTGTGTAACTCAACATTGAAAATGAAGGTGAAAGAATTATTCCCATAAAGGAAATTGTAAATGTGAAAATCATCATAGCAGTCCAGGGACCGCCTACTGCTTCATTCTTACCTAAACCTGCTACCCACTGTATAACTCCAGGTAATGCAAAATAACCATTGTAATCTCCTCCTCCATAGCCGTTTGTATTTCCCCAAAAACTGATTTTTGAACTTGCTATTTTTGCTAAAGATTTACCAAAGCTTTCGAAATCACCTATAAAAGAGTAAGTAATTAACCCCAAAATAATAACAGTTAAAAAATAAAGCCAAGATTGAAGTACTCCTACGCTAAATATAGATTTAAAGCCTCCTCTTGTGACATAGAATAATACAATAGTGGAAATTACCCACATTCCCAATTCTCTAGATACATACTCAGCAGTTAATATATTTATAAGATAGCCTGTTGCGCCAAATAAAACTGCAAGCAAAGGTACTGCGAAGAAAAATGTTACTAAAACAGAAATAATACGAATTGTATCACTCTTATAGTAATCGTAATACATTTCACCAGGGGTAATATAACCGAACTTTCTGCTTAACATCCATTGTCTTTTAAAAAAAAATATACTGCCTAGAGGAACAGTTATTGCAATAAATGCAGTTCCAACATATTGAAAACCATCGTGATAGATAAGGCTAGTCTGAGAAATTACAGTCAAACCCGCAAACGTAGCTGCCGTAGCAGCAAAGAAAAATACCCAAGATGAAATATTTCTGTTTGCTAAATAATAATTTTCTGGATTATCAGAATTATACCTTGACCCTCTTACTCCCCAAAAAAAACAATAGGCTGCGTATAACAATATAAAGATGAATAACCAAACTGATTTTTCAGACATAATTTTATCTCTTTAATTCAACCTCAATAAAAGAATATGGAAAATTATTATTATTAAATACATTATGTTTTATTCCTTTTTCTCTAAAATAAGCGCCACCCTTAGTTAGTTTTGAGATTGTTTCATGATTATTATTATCTACTACTTTCAATTCTCCATCAAGCATGGGTACTACAATGTAATTATATTCATGAGTATGAATACCTGTGCTATCTCCTACATCAAAAGACCATTCTGTAACTATAGTCTTATCATTTTCTATAAGGACTTTTGACTTAGCCATATCGTAGATCCTTTGTTTGGTTAAGTGCAGCGTCTAGGTGCTGATTCACCTTTTTCTTTTTTAATTCTTTCGGCTTCTTCTTGAGCTTCTTTAATTGATGAGAAAGCTTTATCTTCAAAAATTATAAACGGTTTAGCTCTGTCAGCGTTTAATTGAGCAACACACCATTCTTTTCCAGGCTTAGTGCACATCACCATATATGCTCCTGGTATAGGTCCATATTTTCGATTATTTAATGTAAAAAGACTTTTAGCCAATTCATTAAGTTTATCCTCATCTAAATTTCCCAAAGCATTTTTTTCTTGATCATTTGGAGGAGTTTTATTATCTGAACCTAAAATACTTTTTCCACCTGTTCCTTCTGGTCTAGTAAATTGATTACTCATTATGGTAGTGGTCCATCTTTTAAAAATCCTCTAATCGCATTTTCTAAAATTTTAGAGACGTTGTTGTTGTAATTATTATAAGATAAGCTTCCACAGAAAGATAAAGATCCAGGTGCAAACAACGCACCATCATTCGGAGTTTTGTAATAAATCATATCTGCTCTAACCATGGGGTTTTCAGTACCTCCGCCATAATATCCTCTTACAGTGAAATGAATCTCTTCATTTACTTGCATCATTAAATTTGTGTGGTTTTCTGATCTTGCTAACAGATATGCGTTATGAGGTGTCCCAAACTCTAAGTCATATCTATCAAGTTCAAGTCCTGCTGCACCTCCACCTACTAAGCCAAAATCTCCAATAACCTCATCTTTTCCAACGCCATCAAAGATCCAAGAACATTCTGGTCTCTCACTATCTGGTGATCTTTTATAGTATGAACTAACATCAAAACCATAAGCAGTAAAAGTTAATCCACAAACTTTTGATGGTATTCTTCCTCTGGCTCTCCACATTCCTCCATATTTTCCGTCAAAAGCATTATTGTATTCACCTGGATTTGCTGTCCATGCTCTAGTACCAGCTTCTCCTTTTCTAACCTCAATAATATTTGGGTTTTCAGGGTGATACTCACTAATCCAATAAAAACCATCTGAACCCAAGTATATCCATCTTCCACCGTTAAGTTGATATTGTTCATAGGCTGCTAACATTTTTTCAGAACTATATTCAGGATGTGAGCCTGTTAAAACACATTTATATCTATTTAATAATTCAACACCTTCTAAATGTAAGTCTTCATCAGTAACAACATCAAAATCCAAATTTTTTTCTTCCAACCAATCAGTTAAATGTAAATCTGCATTAAGTTGCCATAGAGATGGAGATAACCAATGTCTATATTTTGGTCTCATATTCAAAATAGGTCTTAGCCTTGATGAAATTGCTACACCACTTCCATCTGAATGTTGAGAATAGGTTGATAAACCATATTCTCTGTGTTCATTTAAATACAAATCTGAAGCTGACATAACTGGGACTTTTCCAGCTAATAATTGGGCCACAACTGAATTGGTACCTAGATTATCATTTGCATAAGCTATGTAACTAGCTGTTGGTAAAACAAATAAAAGATCTGAATTAGTTTTTCCTTTAGGAGGTTTTATTACAAATGGAATAAAATCCTCTGTTTCTGGTGAGTCTTCACCATTTATTCTTAATCTTGCCGCGTAAACTCCACTTCTAATTTTATCTGGCACTTTAAAGACAAAATCTACATCCCATCTTGCATCATCAATATCATCATCATGAAAATGTATAGCACCATACTCTTCTGGTTTATGGTGGAATACCATCTCATCGGCAGTCCAATTATATCCTGTCATAGCCCGACAGGGTAAATTTATAATAAAGCCGTTAAGATGATTTGATGTCATATCAACAATTAAAGTTGATGCCATATTTTTAGTGATGTTTGCATGAAAATCCCAAGCTCCTATCACTTCAGATCTTAACTCTGAAGTACAACCGCTAAAACCTCTAGCTAGAGATTCTATTTCTGATTTAGATAATGCTTTTTTACTAAGTCTTGGTCTATCTATCTTGCCATTATAAGTTAAAGTTTGTTCTGGTAATTCAATAGGACTAAGCGCTTCTTTATAATGTCCCCCAAAAATATGCCTTCCAGACCTATCATTTAATGTACTTGCAGCCATTAAGAATGGAGCATCATTAGCTCTTGGTTTTAAATTACTAATAGACTCAACATAAGCTGTTGTCTCATCGGCAGGGTGTAGTAGTGACATACCCAATCCACCATTAGTAGGTGTAACACAAGGCTCTTGATATAGTTTTAATTTTCCTGTTTCGGCATCATAAGTGGCAGCTACTAAGTACCAAACTTTTCTCATTAATTTCTTTTCACTCGAAACTGAAGTTGTTTGTCCACCTCCGTCTCCAATCATTACTGATAAACAACTATTCTCATCTATAAATAACCCATAACCACTTTGAGTTTTATCATTCCATTTTGTTAAAATTCCCTGTTTACCTTTGTCTGGTGTTGTTGGAAATATATATGCCTGAAGGGTGAAACTAGTGGTATTTAACCTTTCATCTTGAGGTATTACAATATAAGAACCGCCATGAATTTTTTGGTTTTTTCCTTGATAATTTCTATTACATTCAGCACCTATCTCTTCATCTTTATATCCAGGACCCTCAGGATTTGTGTCTCCATGAATTAATCTTACAATTTGAACTTCGTAATTTTCATTTTTTTCAGTATTAACATAAAATTTAATTTCTTCACCAGGAAAAGATGTGTACTTATCACTATAACCAGTAATTCTTAACATTATATAAGCCTTTTAATTTTAATCATTGTCCGTGTCTTTCTAAAAGATCTAAAATTCTTTTTAAAAAAATTGCATGTTCTACAGCTTCTTCTGAAGAAAAAGACTCTTCTAAAATTTCAACAGGATCACCTCTCACTCCAGTAACTATTCCTATTCTGTAATCTTCAAAATCCTTTTTGCATACTGTTACATATTTTTTAACTGCCATTGGTTGTCTTCTAAGTTTATCTAGGACGATTTGAAGTTCCTTGCTATGCTCAACCATTGGCTGTCCTTTATGAGGTTGTGGAGCTCTTCCTACCGGAGTGGCTCTATGCTCTTCAATCAATTTATTTCTCATTTTTTCGTCTCTTAATAATGGCAATACATATTTTTCAGTAATATAGTCATCGGTGCTAGTGTGGCCTAGATTAAGTTGAACTCCTGTTTTGTCTTTTTCCATATTACCTCCCAGTAAATAAATTACTTATTGGTCCTTTCTTGAATTATTTTTAAGGCTTCTATTAAATAAACTCTAAATAGTTCATGATTTTCACTCATTGGGAAATGCCCTATATCTGGCATTTCAATATAAACTCCACCTTTAATTTGTCTTGCTGTATTTTCAGTAGCTTCTGGTGGTGTTAAATAATCATAAGTTCCGGTCATCATAATTACTGGACATTTATGTCCATCAATATTCTTCAATTCATTTCTTAAATCATGGTCAACAGAATAAAAGTATAAGTCACCTTTGAATGCTTCAGAGCCTTGGGTGTAATAATGCCATGTTAACCATCTATCTTTTTCTGGTGATTGAGGTGCCATTAAATCCCATGTTCCACTTCCACAAACTTGTGCAGCATTAGCATGTGGATGTCTCCACCAATCTAAATAAAAACCTGGTGCATGATCCGCAGCCTCTACAGGGATAACAGCTCTAAATTTATTTGGATGACGAAGAGCTAATTGTAAAGCAACATTTCCTCCAAAAGAAGATCCCATAAAAATAGGATCTTTCAAATCTAATGCTTCACATAATTTTACTATAAAATTACAATAATGTTCTGCAGTTAACTTATACTCTTCTTTCCAAAATTCTTTATTATGTGGCGGGTCAGATTTACCATGTCTAGGTAAATCATATGCTATTACATTGTAATTTTTTAAAATTTCTTCGTCTTCAAGAAGTCCTCGCCACTGATGATTATGACAACCAGCAGTATGTTGGCAAATTAATGGTATACCTTTTCCATTTTGAAGATAAAAAACTTTATACTCACAATCATCTACCTCAATAGTAACATAACGCCCTACTACACTGTGATGCTTTACCATTTTTTTTCTCCTTTTAACTCAGTAAAATTCATCTTAAACTGGAACTCCTGATTTTCTTAATAATTCAAATTGAACAGTAAAATTTCTTAAATTTTTCATTAAAATCAAATGATTGCCCTCTATCTTTAAATCTTTTCTAAAACTTGCTGACCAAATACCATGATACATAGGTTTGGGTATAGGCTGACTAAATTCTTTCCATGTATTTGCTGAGGCTCTTAAAGCAAAATCATATGGATCCAATGGTCCTGGATTAGTGTTGATGTTTTTTACTTTACCATCATGCATTTCAATAATGACTTTTGCTTTTTCCATATCAAACATGAAAGAGCATGAATAATATTTGGCCATTGCCCCAATAGTTTCGTCACTATTTGTAAGATCTTCGTATTTTTTTGCCCAACTATTTAAATCACTACTCATATATTTTTAATCTTTATTTAGAACCTTTAGATCCTTTGGTTGGATCATTATCAAAATTCATATGATAATCTTTTTTTGGATTTTCATAATCACCCAAAATATTTCTTATGTTGCTTATTTCTCCTGGTGCCATTCCAATTTCTTTAAGCAAACTATCTAGAAAAGGTTGATGAGCTCTGTAACGCAGTGCCGAACTAACTACATTATCGGCTAAATTTCCACTTCTTGCAGATCCACCTGTACCATCAGATGTTTCACCATTGCCTCCACCTCCACTACTAGATGTTCCACTAAAACCAGGCAAACCATTTACGTCAACAATCTTGATGTCTCCAATGTTAGCCATCGGTTTGACACTTTCTCTAATTATTGACTCTATTTTGTCAGCAAGTTTTAAACGTAATGCGCTTCTTCTACTAGCATCACTTCTAAGATTTTCAGCTGAATTTAATGCCTCTTTACCTGCAGCATCTATCTCGTATCTTAATTTTGCTGCCATAGTTGCATGTCTATCTTGCTCAGCTTTTGAAGCAGCTGTAATAACATCAACTTTTTTAATTCCTTGTGCTTTCTCAACATATCTAGCAGAATTTGCTTTCTCCTCTGCTTCTATAGCTCTTGCTCTAGAATTTTCTTCCTCTGCCTTAGATTTTAAAACTTGTTTAGACTTATTAATTACTTCTAAGTT
>CABXRX010000013.1 GCA_902514745.1 uncultured Pelagibacteraceae bacterium
TTAATATCCTCTTGAGATGAGTACAAGTTTGAAATCAAAAATAAAAACTCACCAATAATATCGTTATGATTATTACATGAGAAAATTTTGCTAAATTCTTTAAAATTTTTATTATCAACCCAGCTTTTACTTTGAGATAATAGAAGTGTTGAATTAAGATATTCAAGCTGATTTGAGATTGCCTTAGCTTCCTCGATTTGATTATTTTCAATTAAATAATTGATGTAAAAAAATATGTATCTTGAATAATCACCATCTGGATTATTTATTAAGTTTAAAAAAGATGATCTAGTGTTATCTTTTTTTAAATAACATCTTTGAAATGCTTGATTTATAATAGAGATATTACCAAAATTTTTTTTGTTAAATAAAATTTTTTTATTTTTAAAAGTGTAAAGATATTGTCTTAATGTTTCAAATATTACTAAATTAAATCTATTTTCATTTTGAAATTGTAAACTTAAATCTAGGTATTTCTCAGCTTGATTTAAATCATTTTTTTTTAAGCTATCTGCTATTAAAAGTAGATAAGCTTCAAAAAAATCTAAATTTTCCTCATTATTACTATTTTTTATTGCATTAATAGCCTGAGCAACTTTATTTTCTAAAACTAAAGAGAAAGTATATCTTTTTAAATAAGCGTCATGCTTATTAATAAGTACTTTAGATGCATTAAAAAATTTTAATGCATCAGAATTATCCTTATTTTCAAACGCAATTATTCCTGAAAAATAATTTGATAAATCTCTTGAATTAAATTCATTAAAACTAGCACTTTTAGAATATAGAGGGGTCTGATAGAATAATCCAAAAACTACTAGTATTTTTATTAGTTTGTTTAACATTAAATCATTGTATGATTAAAAAAGTGATAAATCAAAAAGGCAAATTAGACGAACAATTAATAGATACTATAGAGCCAAATTTTGTATTTAAAAATAAGCCAATAAATAGATTTAATATTATTGAAAATAGCATTGATAGTAACCAAACTAATAAAGCTGAACTTCTTGAAAAGTTAAAAATACAAATTAATTCAATCGAAAATTGTAATTTAAAAGATAACTCGCAAAATCTTATTCTAGGAGATGGAAACATAAATAGTCCAATTATGTTGATTGGAGAAGCCCCAGGAGCTGAAGAAGATAAAACCGGCACAACATTTAAAGGTGAGGTAGGAGAATTATTAAATAAAATGCTACTTGCAATTGAAATAAAAAGACAAAGCATTTATTGCTGTTATTCAATAAATTTTAGACCTCCTGAGGATCGTAAACCTACTGCGCAAGAAATTAGAAGATATTCTGTTTTCTTAAAAGAACATATTTCAATTATTGATCCAAAGATTATTATTTTAATGGGTAGTTCAGCTATGGAAGCTGTAACAGGAATTAATACCAAAATATCTTCTGAAAGAGGAAAATGGAGAGAAACAATATTAAAGAATAAATCCTACCCCTTAATGATATCATATAATCCGTCTTATTTAATTAGATTTCCAGAAAATAAAAAATATTCATGGGAAGATTTAAAAAAAATTAAACAGAAAATAAATGAAATGAAGATTGTCATTTAATTTTTTATGATTGAGCAGCATAAAAACCTAATTTCATGGTGTAAAAAGATATTTAATATTTCTAATTATGGTTTGCTTTGGATATCTTTTATAAAGGGAGTTTTTATTGGGTTATTAATTTATCACTTTATAATAATTTAGATGAAAATTAGAGCTGGTGTTGATGAGGTTGGAAGAGGAAGTTTAATAGGTCCAGTATATGCGGCAGCAGTAATATTAAATAAAAAAATTAATAAAAAATTATTAAAAGACTCCAAGACCATTTCTAAAGATAAAAGAGAATTATTATCAAAATATATTAAAAAAAATTCAACTTGGGCCGTCGGCAAAGCGTCAGTTAAAGAGATAGATAAAATAAATATATTACAAGCAAGTTTACTTGCTATGACAAGAGCAATAAAAAAACTTAAAAAAAAACCAACACAAGTTTTGATAGATGGAAATAAAGTTCCAGATTTAAAAAATTATAATTTAAAAGCTGTTATAAAAGGTGATCAAAAAATTCCCTCTATCTCTGCCGCTTCTATAATTGCCAAAGTTTCGAGGGATAAATTTATATCTACACTTGCTAAAAATAATAACGGATATGGTTGGGATCAAAATTTTGGGTATGGGACCAAACAACATTTAAAGGCAATTAAAAAACTTGGTATTAATAAGCATCATAGAAAAACTTTTTCTCCGATATCTAGATTGAAGACACACAATATATAGTTATCTACTACTCACTGAACACATATCGAATCCAAATAATTCAATCCTAGGTTGACTGAAGAATCCTTCTGGAGTCTAATTAATTTTTACAAATGAAAAGTGAATTTAAAAATAAGATTATTAACGGCGACAGTCTCGAAGAATTAAAAAAAATTCCAAGTGAAACTTTTGATTTAATTTTTGCAGATCCTCCATACAACTTACAGCTAAAAAGTGAGTTGACTAGACCAGATCGTTCAAAAGTTAGTGCGGTAAACGATAAATGGGATCAATTTGAAAATTTTAAAAAATATGATGACTTCACTTATCAATGGTTATCTGAATGTAAAAGAATTTTAAAAAAAAATGGAGCTATTTGGGTTATTGGAAGCTATCACAATATATTTAGAGTTGGAACAGCAATACAAAACCTGGGTTTTTGGATTTTAAATGATGTCATTTGGAACAAAAATAATCCTATGCCAAATTTTAGAGGGACAAGGTTTACTAATGCGCATGAAACTTTAATTTGGGCTTCAAAAAGTGAAAAATCAAAATACACATTCAATTATCAATCATTAAAATGTTTAAACGATGATCTTCAAATGAGATCTAATTGGAATTTATCAATTTGTAATGGTTCTGAGAGACTAAAGAAAAATGGCAAAAAAGTACACTCGACACAAAAACCAGAGTCTCTTCTTCATAGAGTATTACTTGCATCTTCTAATAAAGATGACATGATCTTAGATCCATTTTTAGGATCTGGAACTACAGCAACAGTTGCAAAGAAATTGGGTAGAAATTATTTTGGTATTGAAAAAGAAAAAAGTTATTTTAAGGCAGCAGAACAAAGATTAAAAAACACGAAGCCTATTGAAGATGATTTGTTAGATACACTTAAAAATAATAGATCAAAACCAAGAATACCTTTTGGCTCACTAGTTGAACTAGGAATAATCAAGCCTGGCACTAACATATTTGATAATAAAAAGAAAATAACTGCAAGAATTATGGCTGACGGTAGTATTAAACACAATCAGGCTGAAGGCTCTATACATAAAGTTGCAGCTACTATTTTGGGTGCTGAAAGTTGTAATGGTTGGACTTATTGGCATTGTGATATCAATGGACGAACACATCCAATTGATTATCTAAGACAAAGGTTAATTGCAAAAAATTAATTCTTATAAATCTTACCCAAATAATTTTCTAAAAATTTCTTATTCTTTGTTAATAACTTTAAGCTAATATTTCTAAAAAAAACTATAAGTGGATTGGACACGTGAAATGCAAATTGATTTAATTTTGATCTGTTATTAATCATTTTTACTTTTGCAACTCTGTTGTCATAAAAGTTTTTTTCATTATTTATAATATTATTAAATAACTCAGATGCCCCCTCAATCGATTGTGATGCTCCTTGAGCAAATGAAGGAGGAAAAGCAAAAAATGCGTCTCCAAGTAAAAAGATATTTTTACCTGGTTTAAGATAGCCTTTGCTTACAAAAACTGGGAAGCACTTAATATTATCAATATTTTCTAAAATAGTTGTTGAAAACTCATTTAGTAGTTTATGTTTAATACCTTTAATGAAAGTTTCTTCTTTAAAAAGACTGTAATTGCTGAGCTCTTTTACTGTTAATTGATATTTTAAAACTCCAATAAAATTATAATTTTCATGCGCTTTTTTTATTGGATAAATCACATAATGAAAATTATGTCCCATAAATAATGAAATATTATTTTCATTTAAATTCTTAAGTTTATTTCTTGAAATATTACCTCTAATAGCAATGGAATTATCATATGAGGGCTTTATTTCATCGTTGGAAATTAATGATTTTCCTTTTGAAAAAACACCATCAGAAATAATTAAATGGTCACAAATTGCTTTGTTGTTTTCATTAAAAGTTAAATATATTTGATCATTATTTTTTTCAATTTTTTCAATGCCGTGATTATACTTAATTATATTGTCATTTAATTTACCCTTTAAAAATTCAACTAACTTAGATCTTTTAAGAGTTGTGTATTTACAATCTTCAGAATTAAAATCTGAAATATTTAGATCACATATTTTTTTTTCTGGTTTAATTGTATAAAAATCAATTTTCTCAGGGTTAAACCTGTCTTCATCTTCTAAAGTATTAAATCCAATTTTATTAAGAAGTTTGATGCTATTAGTTGATAGCTGTATTCCATATCCTTCAACTAAATCAATTGAAGTATTTTTTTCATAAATAGTTACCTGATAATCTTGATTCTCTTTAAACAAATTTGCAATAAATAAGCCCGAAATACCTGCTCCAATTATTGCAATTTTTTTCATGATTGATTTTCCAAATATGAAACAATTTTTTTAGTAAAAGTTGGCAGTGCATATTTTTTTAATTTTTTAGGATCAATCCAATAAGAAAAAGGTAAGGATCTATTTACATTATTAGTTTGAATTTTAATATTCATATTCATGTTAGACATTTTAAAATTTAGATTATGATCAAATTTTTTTGGTTTAATAATTTCTTGCATTGGGAAAATATCTAAATTTTTTAAAAAATTGAAATTTTTGTTTTTAATTAATAAATATTTTTTATCTTTTTTATAAACTTTAAGTAAATAATATTTTTCTTTGTTATTCTTTTTAAATTTAGTCAAAACAAAATCCTTTTTTTTTAAAAGATTTACATTTACCTGAAACAGGACATCTTTCACAATAAGGATTTATTGGTTTACATATTAACGCCCCTAGTTCCATCAAGGCTTGGGCATAATCGCTAGATCTTAAAGACGTACCAAATATTTTTTTATGCTTAATTAAATTATCTTTGTGAATTTGATTTTCATTTTTTAAATAAAGGTATCTCTTTAAAACTCTTTCAATATTACCATCTAATGGGATAATAGGTTTATTAAAGGCAATAGCCATAATAGCACTTGATGTATAATCTCCAATTCCAGGTAGTGACTTAAGGTCTAAAATATTATCAGGTAAATTTTTATTAAAGTCTTTAACAACAATTTGAGCAGTTTTTTTTAAATTTTTTACTCTTGAATAATAGCCAAGACCTTCCCAAAGCTTGATTAATTTTTGATCATCATATTTAGCAAGAACTTCTAGGTTGGGGATATGTTTTATAAATCTATTAAAATATGGGATCACAGTTGCAACTTGCGTTTGTTGCAACATAAATTCACTAACCAACGTATAATATTGCTTTTTATTTAAAGAAGTTTTTTTTCTCCATGGTAATGTTCTCTTATGAATATCGTACCAATTGAGAATTTTATTTGTTATTATTAATTCTTTCATATGCAATTTAAAGATAATACTAAGCAGAGAAGTAAAACCATTCAAGGTTTAAGATCATTCAAAGACACTTTGCCAAAGAATATAAAAAAAATAATAAATAAAAAAGGACATATTTATTCTGAAACATTAAGTAACTGGAAATATATAGTTGGTGAGGATTTGTTTAAGGTTTGTTATCCAAAAATATTTAAAAACTCAAATAAGTTTGGAGTAAGCACCTTGCTTATAATGGTCAAACGAGGCCACGAGGTTGATATGGAATATTCAAAAAAAGACATAATGGGTAAGATGAATAGCTTTTTTGGTTATGAAGTAGTCGAAAAGCTTAAATTTATAAGTTTTGATGATGAACAAAAAATTTTTACTAAAACTGAAACTAGACAAGAAAATGTCGCAATAAATAAATACAAAGATAAGATTAATAATGTTAAGAATGACAAAATAAAAAAATCACTTATCGAATTAACCAAGGTTTTTAAAAGAAAATGAAAAAAATTTTAGCTGTTACTCTTATATTTTTTAGTACTATCTCAAGTATTAATGCAGAAGAAATAAAAAGAATATTTGTTGGTAACAAGGATGCAAAAATTACTATAATTGCATTTGAGTCTTTAACATGTAGCCACTGTGCAAATTTTCATAAAGATGTATATCCTGAATTAAAAAAAAATTATCTAGATACTGGTTTAGCAAAAATTGAATTTAGACATTTTCCTTTAGACATAGCGGCATTTAACGCTTCAAAAGTTGCGCAATGTAATAACGATGGTGATTCGAAAATTTTAAATAGTTTATTTGCAAATCAGCAAAAATGGGTCAAGGGAAGCTCGGTAACAGAAGCAAACCAAAATCTACAAAAATTTTTAAAAAACGAAGGATTTGATCTTGATTTTGATAAATGTATTAACAATAAAGAAATAGAAGATTTTGTATTAAATGATCGAATCGATGGAGTTAAAAAGTTTAAAATTAATGCCACTCCTACGATTATAATTAATGACAAAAAGTTCGAAAAATCTCTTAATTATAAAAATTTAAAAAAAGCTCTCGAAAAACTGATATAAGTTAATGCATGGAGTTTAAAAAAATCCAACTTAATGGATTTAAATCATTTGCAGAAAAAACAAATTTTTTAATTGAAGAAGGCTTAACTGGAATAGTGGGCCCGAATGGTTGTGGAAAATCTAATATAGTAGAGTCTTTAAGATGGGTTATGGGTGAAACATCTGCAAAAAGTATGCGTGGATCAGGAATGGAGGATGTAATTTTTTCTGGAACATCCAATAAAACTTCTAAAAATATTGCTGAAGTATCTATAGATGTAGACAATAAAAATAATGAAGGGCCTGTTCAATACCGTGATCAAGATCATATTAATGTTAGAAGAAAGATAGAAAAAGATAAAGGTTCCAAATTTTATATTAATGATAAAGAAGTTAGAGCGAGAGACGCTCAAATGTTTTTTGCTGATCTATCAACTGGTGCTCACTCACCTTCAATGATTAGTCAGGGACGTATCGGATCTTTAGTAACTGCAAAGCCAACTGATCGAAGGGCTATATTAGAAGAAGCAGCAGGTATATCTGGTTTACATGTTAGAAGACATGAGGCTGAACTTAGATTGAATGCAGCAGAAAATAATCTCAAAAGAGCAGACGAACTAAGAAGACAGCAAGAAAAACAATTATCAAATCTACAAAAACAAGCTGAGGAGGCCACTAAATATAAATCAATAACTGAAGAAATAAAAAAGATTGAAGCTGGATTATATTATTTGAAATTATTAGAAATTGATAAAGAAATAAAAATTGAAAATGAAATTAATAATGAAGCTGAGGGAGAAGTTGATGGTTTTAATAATAAAATTGCTGACCTTGAAAAACTAATTAAAGATTTAACTGACAAAGTGACCCCGCTTAGAGAAAAAAATATTGAAAATCTCTCCAGAATTCAAAGACTAAATCTAGAGCTCCAAAGCCTAGATGAAGAAAATACAAGAATACAAGATGAAATTGAAAATATAAAAAAATCAATTCAAACACTTGATGAGGATATTTCTAGAGAAAAAGGAATTATTATCGATGCCAACTCCAATGAAAAAAGGCTCAAGGAAGAAAAAAAAGATCTTATAGACATAGATTCAAAATATTTTGAAACAGAGAAATTATCTAATGAAGAATTAGAATATGCTAGGAGCAAACTTAAAAAAGAACAAGAGGCTGTTGATGAAGTTGTTACTAACATTGCAGATGGAACCTTAAATATTAGCCTAGGTCCTATCAAAAACGTTAAAAATACTATTGATAGAGCTAAAGAATTAATTGATATGAATGAAATTAATCAAGCCTTAACGCTGCTAGATAGATGTAATTTAGAATTAGATAACTTTTTAAGTGATCTAAAAAATGAAAAAAGTAGAAATGAATTATTGGGTGTTAATGAAAAATCAAAAAATATAAAACAACTTCAAGAAAAATATGCTGATGCATATAGTAAAAATCAGTCAATAAAAAATGAATCAATAAAACGTAATGAAAGAATTAAAACTATTGAAACTGAAATTGATAGTTGGAAAAATTTACTATCTAACTCAGAAAAAATGGTAGCTGAATTAATTGAGAGAAAAAATAAATTAACTGCTCAACAAACGCAATTAGATAATCAGCCAAAAGCTCAAGCTGAAAGAAAAGGTCAAATCACAGAAAACTTAAGAATTTCTGATAAGGATAAAATTGATAACGATACTGTCATTGAAGAAACTGATTCAAAAATTGAGTCTATGAGATCACAATTAAATGAAATACAAGAACAATCAATTCAAATTAGAGAACGTAAAGCAAGTTCAAGTGCAACAATTGAAGGATTAAATAAAAGAAAAAGCGATCTTCTAGACAGAATAAATTCAGAATTAAGTTTGTCAGAGGAAAATATTTTAGAAAAAGCTAAAAAAATATTAAAAAATTTTGATAAAAAATATGAGTTTTATTATTGGTTTAGATTAAAAAAAGAAGCTCAAATAATTACCAAAGATAAGGGTTATGATGAAGGTATAGACTATTTGAGCTCAAAATTTAGTAAAATCAAAAGTCCAAATGAAAAGATGATTTTTGATATTGCTAATTTTTATAAAAACTCAAAAAATTACGAAAAAGCTATTGAATATTATACTGAAATTATCTCATCCTTAGAAGATAGTTCAGAGATTAAATCTGATTTATTATACAGGAGAGGTGGCAGTTACGAACGGTTGGGTGATTATCAAAAAGCAGATGAAGATTTAAAATATTCATTAAAAATCAATCCAGATGACGCTTATGTTTTAAATTATTTGGCATATTCATGGTTGGAACGTGATTATAAAATTGAAGAAGCAATGGAAATGTTAGAAAAAGCATATGCATTAAGAAGTAATGATCCCTATATTACAGACTCAATAGGGTGGGCGTATTATTTAATAGAAAATTATATTGAAGCAGAAAAATATATTAAAAAAGCAGTTGAGCTAATGCCTGAGGATCCAACCGTTAATGATCATTATGGTGATATCTTATGGAAATTAGATAGAAATATTCAGGCAAGATATTTTTGGAGTTATGTCTTAAGTTTAGATGATGCCGATGAAGATATTAAGGAAAAGGTAAACATAAAAATTATAGAAGGTCTTAATAATTCTTAATGAAAACTGATGAATTAAAATCATTTGCTAAAATTAATTTAGCTTTACATGTTACCGGCAAACTGACCAATCTTCATAAAATTGAGAGTGTGATTAAGTTTATAGATTTACATGACACAATTTCTATTAAAGAAATTAATAAAAATAAACATAAGGTATCTTTCATTGGTAATTTTTCTAAAAATATAAAAAAAAATAATACGGTTAATAAATTATTTTATATTTTAGAAAAAAAAAAAATATTAAATAACAAAAAATTTCAAGTTAGGATAAAAAAAAATATCCCACAAGAAGCAGGTTTTGGAGGAGGATCTATGAATGCGGCTTCAATTTTAAATTTTTTAATCAAAAAAAATTTTATCAAAATTAATCAAAAAAAAATTTTACAAATTACAAAATTAATTGGTTCTGATGTAATTTTAGGTATAAATCCAAGGAGTGCAATTTTATCCTCAAATGGAAAAATTAAAAAATTTTTAAACACCTCAAATTATAATATTTTGCTTGTTCGTCCAAATTTTGGATGTTCCACAAAAAAAATTTATTCAGGAGTAAGAAAATTTAGTAAACCCATATTAAATAATCCTAAAAAAAATATGATGAATTTAAAATCTTTATTAAAATATGAAAATGACCTAGAAATAGTTGCTTTTTCAAAGTATCCAAAACTTAAAATAATAAAATCTTTTTTAGAGGAACTAAACCAACCCTTATTTGTACGAATGACTGGGTCTGGTTCAGTTATGGTTGCGTATTATCAAAAAAAACAAGACTGTGAATTAGCAAAAGTTAGATTTAAAAGAAAATTTAAAGATTATTGGTGTAATACATCAAAAACTATATAAATTTTATTTTTTTGTGTTATACGAAAATAAGATTGGGGCGTAGCCAAGTGGTAAGGCACTGGTTTTTGGTACCGGCATCCTAGGTTCGAATCCTAGCGCCCCAGCCACATATGAACAACTTTTTAGATAAAATTTTTTTTAGATCTCATAATCTTGATTATATAAGTCAAAATCTTATTGATTTAACAAAACAAACACCTGCAAATAAAATTTTTGAAGCACTTAACTCCTACTCTGATGATAGCGAAGTGAGATATGTTGGAGGTTGTGTGAGAAAGATTATTAAAAGACAAATTGTTGATGATATTGATTTAGCTACAAATTTAAATCCAATTGAAGTTTGTGACGCTTTAAAGAAAAAAGAAATTAATTATTATGAAACTGGCATTGACCATGGAACTATCACGGCAATAATTGACAATGATAAATATGAAATTACTTCTTTGAGAAAAGATATTTCTACAGATGGAAGACATGCAAAAGTAGAATTTTCTTTAGATTGGAAAGAAGATGCAGCTAGAAGAGATTTTTCTATAAATTCAATTTACTCAGACAAAGATGGAAATTTATTTGATCCTTATAATGGTAAAAAAGATCTTGAGAGTGGCAACATTAATTTTATAGGAGAAGCAGAAAACAGAATAAAAGAAGATTATTTGCGCATTCTTAGGTATGTGCGATTTTTTATAAATTATTCAAATCAAGGCCATGATCCAAAAATAATTAAGATTATTAAAAAAAATATTGATGGTGTTTCAAAATTATCATCAGAAAGACTGTTAGATGAATTTAAAAAATTAACAAGATCGGGCGCATTTTTGGAAATATTTAATGATGATGTTTGTTTAGAGATCATAAAAATGATTTTTCCTCAATTAAAAAACCTAGACAATTTTAAGAAATTAAATTCTCATACTCAAGATAATCTTTCTAAAGTTGATTTTATTTTTTTATTGTCTTTAATGATAGTTGATGGAACTGATAATGCTGATTATTTTATTTATAAATTCAATCTATCAAAAAAAAATCAAAAAAGATTAAAATCGATCGATTTTTTTTATAAAGAAAATGTAAATATCAAAAATTTTACTGAAAAGAATCTTAATAAGGTTTTTTACTATAACGGCAAACAAACTGTACTTGATATTATTAACTTTAAATTATTTACATCTATTAAGGTTGAAAAAAAATTACTTAAATTAATTGAAATTTATAAAAATAAAATTCTTCCAACCTTTCCTATAAGTGCAAACATGATCATGAAAAAATATAATATTCCTGAAGGAAAGACACTAGGTAACAAGCTTAGGCTGATTGAGGAAACATGGGTTCAAAATAGTTTTCAAATTTCAGAAAAACAAATTCAAAAAATTATAAAAAATTAAATATATTTTACGTCTTTTATTTCAAAATTTTTAACTCCAGCTGGAGTTGTAATTTCCACTAAATCATTTTTATTTTTTCCAATTAAACCTTTGCCTATTGGTGATTGAAAAAAAATTAGTTTTTGTTTTAAATCAGCTTCGTCTTTACCAACAATTTTATAGTTAATTTTTTCACCATTATCTAAGTTCTCTAAAAATACTGTAGAACCAAAGATTATTTTTCCATCATTATTTAATTTTGTGACATCGATAACATTCGCTCTTGCAATAATATCATTTATTTCAGTTATTCTTCCCTCGTTATGAGATTGCTCCTCTTTTGCTGCATGATATTCGGCATTTTCCTTAAGGTCCCCATGTGATCTCGCTTCTGCAATTGCAGATACTATTTCAGGTCTTTTTTTTTCTTTTAAAAAAACTAATTCTTCTTTTAGTTTATTTAGTCCATTTAATGTAATCGGTTCTTTATCCATTTTTTATTTCCATTTAGCAATTGGAGGTAACGACATTAAAATACCTTCAACGTTTCCACCAGTTTGTAAGCCAAATTTAGTTCCTCTATCATACAATAAGTTAAATTCAGCGTACCTACCTCTTTTAATATACTGCATCTCTTTATCTTTTAAAGTCCATTTTTTTTTAATTTTTTTTTCTATAATATTATTAAATATGATTTGAAATGTTACTCCAACATCCCTTACAAATTTAAAATCTTCTTCAAAGTTATCTTTTTTATAATCAAAAAAAATTCCACCTATTCCCCTTGATTCATTTCTATGTGGTAAAAAGAAATATTCATCACACCATTTTTTATATTTTTTATAATAACTTTTATTGTGACGATCACACATTTTTTTTAATGATTGATGAAATACACTTTTTTCCTTATCATCTTTAATAGCAGGTGTTACATCCATCCCACCACCAAACCAATTTTGAGTTGTGCAGATGTATCTAGTATTAAAATGCATTGCTGGTATATGGGGATTTTGCATGTGCATTACTATAGAAATACCAGATGCCCAAAATCTTGGATCTTTACTAGCTCCAGGAATATTATGTTGAAATTTTTTTGGAAACTTTCCATAAACTTTTGAAAAATTTACACCTACTTTTTCAAAAACTTTTCCGTTAGTAATAATTTTATATTCACCACCACCCTCGTCTTTTTTTTTATTTCTTTGCCATGAAGTGGATTTAAATTTTACTTTATTTTTTTCTAATCTGCTTATATCTTCACAAATTGCATTTTGAAGTAGTTTGAACCAATTACTTGCTAAATCTTTTTTAATTTCAATATTCATTTTATAATAATTTAGTCTGTCTTAAGCTTTCTGCCAGAACTATTGCAACAGAAGAAGCAATATTAAGCGACCTAGTATTTTCATTCATAGGTATTTTTAGTCGATCACTAATTGATTGATGTATCTTTTCGGGTACGCCAGCGCTTTCTCTGCCAAATAAAATTGTATCATTTTTTTCAAATTTAAATTTTAAGTATGATTTTGATCCTTTTGTTGTCATTAATATCACTCTCTGATTCTTTTTTGCCTCAAAAAATTTATCTGAGCTTTGATATATGTTAACTTTATCCAAATCCATATAGTCCATTACTACTCTTTTAAACCTTTTATCACTTAAGTGAAAACCACATGGCTCAATGATTTCAAGCTTAGCGCCTAAACAAGCACATGTTCTAATTATTGCTGCTGTATTTTGAGGTATATCTGGCTCATAAAGTGCAATTTTAGGTCTTAGAATTGTTGAATTCTGTGTCATTCTTTCAGTAGTAAAATTATTATTTTATATTATATGAATTCGTATATTAAGTGTTTTTAAATCAATAATAGACAATATAAACAATTAATTCATATGTCAGATAAAAAACCAGAAAGACGAGATTTTTTATTTACAGCCTCATATGCTGTAGGAGCAGTAGGTGTTGCTGCAGTAGTCTGGCCATTAGTTGATCAAATGAATCCTGATGCCTCTGTAAAAGCATTAGCAAGTACCGAAGTTGATGTAAGTTCTGTAAAACCTGGAAATACAATAACAGTTCTTTGGAGAGGGAAACCAGTTTTCATTAGAAGAAGAACTCAAGAAGAGATTTCAGAAGCTAGGTCTGTTAAAATGGAAGATTTAATACATCCTGAAAAAGATGAAGATAGAGCCAAAAACCCTGAGTGGCTAGTTATGCTTGGTGTTTGCACTCATTTAGGCTGTGTTCCATTAAATGATAAAGGTGATTATGATGGTTGGTTTTGTCCATGTCATGGATCACATTACGATACGTCTGGTAGAATTAGAAAAGGTCCCGCACCTTTAAACATGGAAGTTCCAAAATACGAATTTGTTAATGCTAATACAATTAAAATTGGATAACTAATATTATGAGTGATCACGAATATAAGCCTACATCAAAAGTTGGAAGATGGTTTAATGATAGACTTCCACTTTTAACTTTAGCAAATCACTTAACAGATTATCCTACACCAAAAAATTTAAACTACTGGTGGACATTTGGTGGAATTTTAACTTTTTGTTTAATAACTCAGATAGTAACTGGTTTGACACTTGCTATGCATTACATCGCTCATGCCGATATGGCTTTTGAGAGTGTTGAGCATATAATGAGAGATGTTAACTATGGTTGGTTAATAAGATACATTCATGCAAATGGTGCATCAATGTTTTTTTTAGCAGTTTATATTCATATATTTAGATCTTTATTTTATGGATCTTACAAATCTCCAAGAGAAATTATTTGGATAATTGGAATAATCATTTATCTGTTAATGATGGCAGCTGCATTTATGGGTTACGTATTACCTTGGGGCCAAATGAGTTTTTGGGGGGCAACAGTTATCACTAATTTATTTAGTGCAATTCCATTAGTAGGTGAGGGAATTGTTACTTGGTTATGGGGTGGTTATTCTGTAGATAATCCTACTTTAACAAGATTTTTTACACTTCATTATCTAATTCCTTTTTTAATTTTAGGACTAGTAGTTTTACATATTTGGGCGCTTCATGTTCCTGGAAATAATAACCCTGTTGGAATTGATATAAAGAAACCTTCAAAAGACACAGTTCCGTTCCATCCATACATTGTTATTAAAGATGGATTCGCATTACTGATGTTTATGATCGTTTTTGCTTTTTTTGTTTTTTATTCACCAAATATTTTAGGTCATGCTGATAACTATATTGAAGCTAATCCAATGGTAACCCCAGCTCATATTGTTCCTGAATGGTATCTTTTACCTTTTTATGCAATTTTAAGATCTGTGCCTGACAAGTTACTTGGAGTAGTGGCAATGCTTTCAGCTATTTTAATTTTAGCAGTTCTACCTTGGTTAGATACTTCAAAAATAAGATCGGCAGTATTTAGACCATTATATAAACAGTTTTACTGGATACTTGTAGCTGACGTTTTGATCTTAGGATACATGGGAGCTATGCCTGCTGAAGGGCTTTATTTATTAATTGCCAGAGTTGCAACTGCATATTATTTTCTTCATTTCTTGGTAATTTTACCAATATTAGGATTTAAAGAAAAAACATTGCCTATTCCATTAAGTATAACTGAACCTGTTCTTGGAGGCTCTCCAAATTTGGCAATGGCTAAAAATAAAGAGAGTTTAAATAAATAAAGTGAAGAATTTAATTAAATTATTTTCAATTCTAGTCTTATTTTTTTTTACAGTTACTCAATCACAATCAGCAGAAAAAGTTGATTATTTAAAAACTGATTGGAGTTTTAAAGGTCTTTTTGGTAAATTTGATAGAGGTTCACTTCAAAGAGGTTATCAAGTTTATACAGAAGTCTGTGCTTCTTGCCACTCAATGAAATATCTAAGTTATAGAAATTTAGGAGAAAAGGGTGGACCAGAGTTCTCAGAAGCTGAAGTCAAAGCTATAGCAGCAACATTTGAAGTAATAGATGGGCCAAATGCTGATGGTGAAATGTTTGAAAGACCAGCAAAATTGTCTGATAAATTTGTAATGCCATACGAAAATGTTAAAGCAGCTCAAGCAGCTAATGGTGGTGCTTATCCGCCTGACATGTCAGTACTAGTTAAAGCTAGAGGGGGAGGAGTGGACTATATTTATTCTTTACTTCAAGGTTATGAAGATGCACCAAGTGGAATGGTTTTAGATGACGGTGTTCACTATAATAAATATATGTATGGAAACAAAATTAAGATGGCAGCTCCACTCTCAGATGACCTAATAGAATATGGGGACGGTACAAAAGCTACAGTTGAACAAATGTCAAAAGACGTAACGACATTTTTGATGTGGGCAGCAGAGCCGCATTTAGAAGCTAGACATCAAATGGGTTTTAAAGCAATTATTTATTTAATTATTTTAACTATCTTAGTTTATTTCAGCATGAAAAAAATATGGTCACGTGTTGAATCTGAAGTTTAATACATCACCATCTTTAACTATATAATCTTTACCTTCTAGTCTCATTTTTCCATTAGTTTTTGAATTAACCCATCCATCATTTGCCACAAAATCTTCATAAGAAACTGTCTCAGCTCTTATAAAACCTTTTTCAAAATCAGTATGAATTTCACCTGCTGCCTTAGGAGCTGTGCAGTTTTTTTGTATAGTCCATGCTCTTGTTTCTTCTGGACCAGATGTAAAATATGTATCTAATTCTAAAATTTTATAACCTTTCTGTATTAGCATACTCAATCCAGTTTCTTTCAAACCAATCATTTCCATGTAGTTTTCTCTTTCAGAAGACTCTAGTTCATTGATTTGATTTTCTATATCAGCTGATACAATTAGAGTATTTTTGTCACTAAACTTTTCTATAAATTTTTTTGTATATTGATTACCTTCTTGAACACTTTGCTCATCCACATTACATACAAATATTTTTGGTTTTATTGATAATAACCCACTTTGATTAAGCTGTTTGCTTTCAAATTCAGATTTTAGAATTGAGATATCCTTGTCATTATTAATACAATCTAAGGCTACTTCTAATATTTTTAATTGATCCTCATCAACATTTTTTTTATTATTTTTTTCCAATCTTTTTTGAATTGATTCCAAGTCAGCTAACATCATTTCAGTCTCAATTATTTCTAGATCTCTGATTGGGTCTACATTCGGATTGACATTTTGAATATCATCTGAGTCAAAACATCTGATCATATGAATAATTGCATCTACTTCTCTAATATGTGATAAAAATTTATTTCCCAATCCTTCGCCTTTTGAAGCACCTTTCACAAGCCCTGCAATATCAACAAATGAAATAGTGGTGTTTATAATTTTTTTAGACTTTGAAACTCTAGAAAGATTATTCAATCTTTCGTCTGGAACAGGAACAATACCAACATTTGGATCTATCGTACAAAAAGGGAAATTTGCCGCTTGTGCTTTACTAGAATTTGTTAGGGCATTAAATAAAGTAGACTTACCAACATTGGGTAAACCAACAATTCCACACTTAAAGCTCATTATTTGTTATTATTTACTGTGCTAGAAAATAAATCTAATTTTTTTTCAACTAATATAGAAATTGAGTCATTAATATGATTAGATATTTTTTCTATACCTGCTAATTCTTCTTCCTCAAAATTTTGAAGCACAAAATCTCCAACTTCTATGTTTTCTTTTGGTTTACCAATACCAATTCTTACTCTTGAATAATCTTTACCTATAAACTTATCAATCGATGCAATTCCATTATGCCCTGCACTAGATCCACCAAATTTTGCTTTAATCTTTCCAAATTCAACATCCAAATCATCATGAAATACAATTACGTCTTCTGCATCGATTTTAAAATATTCTATAAGTTCTCTAATGCAAATTCCTGAATTATTCATAAATGTAAGTGGTTTAATTGCATATACTTTTTGATTACCAACATTTCCAGTTGTTAAAAGTCCTTTAAATTTTGGTTTTTGTTTTGATAAGCCAAATTTTCTATTGATAGAGTCTATAATTTTAAAGCCTACATTGTGTCTATTATTTTCACTATCTGGTGTTGGATTGCCTAAGCCTACAAATAAAAGCATATTTTTAATGGATAGTAAAATTTAACTTTGGCAGGTTATTTCTTTTCTTCAGCTGCTTTTTTTTCTTCACCTTCTTTTGCTGAATCATCTGTAGCTGGTTTTTCACCATCTGCTGCTGCATCTGTACCTTCTTCACCTTCTGCGGCTTCTGCTTCAGCAGGTTTTTCAGGCTCCTTCATTACTGTAGGTGCAGCTAAAGTTGCAATAACAAAGTCTCTACCTCTGATTGTCGGAACAACATCTGTCTCTAATTTAATTGAAGATATTTTAAAACTTTCACCAATATCAACTCCATCAAGATCTATAACTAAGCTTTCAGGAATTTTCTCACTTGGGCATCTTAATTCTACTTTTCTTCTAACAATGTTCAAAACCCCACCTCTTTTTAAACCTGGAGATTTTTCATGGTTAATAAACTGAACAGGTACTTCAATTCTTATTTTTACACCTGCTACTACTCTCAAAAAATCTAAATGTGTTGGTTCATCTGAAATAATGTGATATTTAATTTCTCTTGGAAGTACATTTTGTGGTTTCCCATCAACATTTAAAGTTACTATATTTGATAAAAAATTTTCTTTATCAATTAGAGATTTTAATATTTTTTTTGAAATTGATACTGTTTCATTTTTTGCTTCACCACCATAAATTACTGCTGGCACATCACCACTATTTCTAAGTGCACTAAGTTCTCCCTTAGTTTTTGTGTTTCTAATGTTTGCGTTTAATGAAATCATAAAAATCATGGGTTTTTAGCCCAAGTTCTTTAATAACTCAAGGTAATTATTTAAATAAATCTGAAACAGATGTTGAGTTAGATATTCTTTTGATTGCCTCTCCCATTAAGCCAGAAATTGGCAGAACCTCAATGTTTTTAGAGCCTTTAACTTTATCATTGTTGTCAATCGTATCTGTAATAACAAGATTCTTGATTACAGAATTTTTAATTTTTTTCACAGCTTCACCACTTAATACTCCATGCGTGATGTAAACATAAACTTCTTTAGCGCCTCTGTCTTTAAGTGCTTTTGCAGCGTTTACTATAGTTCCACCTGAATCAATAATATCATCGACAATTATACAAGTTTTATCTTTAACATCACCTATTACATTCATTACCTTTGATTGACCTGGTTTTGGTCTTCTTTTATCAACAATTGCAAGTCCTGCATTTAAAAGTTTTCCTAAGGCTCTAGCTCTTTCAGTTCCTCCCACATCTGGCGCAACACAAATAATATTTTTACTTTTTATCTTTTTTTTTGCATGTCTTGCAAAAATTGGTGTTGCAAACAAGTTATCAACTGGAATGTCAAAAAAACCTTGAATTTGACCAGCATGTAAATCGACTGTTACAACTCTATCTGCCCCAGCTTTAGTTATTAAATTTGATACAAGTTTTGCTGAGATTGAAGTTCTTGGAACAACTTTTCTATCTTGTCTAGCGTACCCAAAGTAGGGAATGACCGCAGTAATATTTTTTGCAGATGATCTTTTCAATGCATCTATGCAAAGTAAAAGTTGCATAAGGTTATCATTAGCAGGTGATGAAATTGACTGAATAATAAAAATACTATTTCCTCTTATATTTTCATTAATCTCAACATAAACTTCCCCGTCAGAAAAATTTCTGATGCTAGAATTTACTAATTTAGACTTTAAATATTTTGCAATATTTTTGCTAAGAGGTTTGTTGCTATTACCGGATAATAATTTCATTAAAAACCTAATTAAGCATAATTATTGATATATTTCTACCATAATCATCATGATTTAATTCTAAAGCTCTCCTTGCACTAAAAAATTTATTTTTTTTATTAAAAGTATCAATTTTTAAAATATCTATATTTTTAATTTTAATGGTTTTTAGTGAAGTGTATATATACTTAGTTAAATCAAAGTATAATTTATTTTTTTTATCTTTAAAAAATATATAATTTTTTTTATTTTTTTGAATAAACTTCATTTTAAAATCCTTTTTGACCTCATAATTTTTTTGAGAAATAGATGGACCTATAGCAGCTGTAATATTTTCAGATTTACACCCTTTTTTGATCATGAACTTGATTACTTTAGCAATAATACCTTTAAACGCTCCTTTCCAACCTGCATGTATTGCTGCTATCATCTTCATTTTGTCGTCATAAATTAATATTGGAGCACAATCCGCGGTTAAAACAGCTATGGGTAAATTTTTTCGATTGGTAATGATAGCATCAGCTTTAGGTTTATCTTTATTATCATAATTTTTATCAATGAATATGAACTTATTGCTATGTATTTGATGAACTAAGAAAATATTTTTTGCTTTTTTACTAATTTTTTTTTTAACTATTTGTAAGTTTTTTTTAATATTTTTTTTATTATCTTTTGAACCAGGACCACAGTTTAAACTTTTGTAAATATCTTTAGATTGACCACCAACGCTATTAAAAAATCCATGTTTTAGATTTTTTATTTTTGTTAATTTTTTTGACCTAAACAATTTCAAAACCTGTGTTAAATTTATTTTTTTTCTTTTTAATTAACATTACTTTAAATAATTCTCCCATTTGTTTTTCATCTATAAGTCGTCTTAATCTATAAAATAAATCTGATTTTTCAGAGAAAGGTATATTTTCACTAATAATCTCAGCTCTTTGAACTATTCCCATACTTGTCAAAAATTTCTTATGATTGCTAATTGTAGAATTCAATTCATCAAATTGACCAGTAAATTTTTTAAATAAATTGAAGTTAATATTGTATGTTATGTCAGAATCTCCAATATCCTCCAAAATATTAGAATATTTATGATTTTTAATAGCTTGCAGAGTTTCTCTCATTTTAATATCTAAATATCCATAATCAATTATTAATATTCCACCATCATTTTTTTTTATTGAGTTGCAAATATTTTTTAAATATTCAAATGAACCTGGTGAGAATTCAATGATTTCTTGTTCTTTTGAAATAGTAAAATTTAAATTCTGCTCAATTTTTTTTATATCCACGGGTTGTTCTTTAAATTCAGCTTTTTTTTTATCTTTAAAGTGCACAAATCTTTCAACCCAACCTTCTTTTTTTTTAAAAAATTGTTTGATCGGAAGTGCATCAAAAAACTCATTAGCTAAAAAAATAGTTGGATACGAATTATTTATTTTTATATTTTTTATCCAAGTTATTTTTTGAGATTTTAAATTTAGTTGTTGTTTTTTTTTCAACAATTGGCTTTTTTCATGGATTTGAAAATTACAATTGAGTGAACATTCTGGAAAATTCTTTAATGTTTCAATTATAACTTTCATCATCTCTCCATTTCCGGCTCCTAATTCTAATAAGTTAAATTTTTTTGGTGATCCAAGACTTTTCCAAAAGGTCAGTACCCAAATTGCAATTATTTCTGAAAAAATTCTTGTAATATTTGGAGCAGTAATGAAATCACCCTCTTTTCCAAAAGGATTTTTTTTCATGTAGTATCCGTCAACTTTATCGTAAAGTGCAAATTCTATAAATTGATCTAGGGATAAATCTTTATTATTAGTTTTCATTTTTTAAGGTAAAAAATAGTTATTCCCATAAAAGCAAATACCAAACTAATTATTTGCCCCATAGTTAGACTGAAAATTAAATAACCTATTTGATCATCTGGAACTCTTAAAAATTCTATAAAGAATCTGAATAAAGAATAAAAAATTAAAAATAATGCTGAAATTAAACCTGGTTTTTTTAAATAATTTTTATTTATAAAATAAATTAATATTAAAAATAAAATTACACCTTCTAAAATTGCTTCATATAATTGTGATGGATGTCTTGATAAATTATCTACTTTAATAAAAATAACCGACCAAGGAACATTTGTAGTTGTGCCATAAAGTTCAGAATTTATAAAATTAGCCATTCTTCCAAAAAAAATTCCAATGGGAGCAACTATGGATACTTGATCTAAATAAAAAAACAGATTTTGATTATTTTTTTTTGCGAAAATATAACTTGAAGCAATTACACCTATTAATCCGCCATGAAACGACATGCCGCCTTGCCAAATCTTAAAAATATCAAAAAAATTATTTAAGTAATATGGAAGATTATAAAATATAATGTAACCTATTCTTCCACCTAAAATTATTCCAATTATGAGGTAAGTTATATAGTCATCAAATTTTTCATTTATGTCTGAATTTTTTATAAATATTTTTTTACATAATATCCAGCCAATTATAATTCCTAAAATGTAAGCCAAAGAATACCATCTAATTTCAAATGACATGATTTGAAAAGCTACTGGGTCAAAATTATTGATGAACATTTTAAATAATACTTATAATGTATATCTTAAATATGAAAAATTCTAAATTTATAATTGATAAGCTTGGTAAGTTATTTGAGCAAGGCATTGTTTCCTCAAAAGATCTTAGTTCAGAGCTCTTCAACATTTTAAAATCTAAAAGGGATGAATTTGTTTTCAAGATGAAACTTGTTAGTAAAGATGAATTTGATGTATTATCTAAACGTGTTGAGAATTTAGAAAATAAAATAATAAAATTAAAAGTAAAAAAAAAAACTAAACGGGCAAAAAAATCTTAACACTAAGTCCATTCATTCTAGATTTACCAAGAACAATATTTCCACCATGTGATCTAATTATATCTGATGCTATAGATAACCCAAGACCTACACTTGATTTTGACTCTGTTCTTCCTTTGTCAATTTTGTAAAAAGGTTTGAATACATTTTCATATTCTTTTTCTGGAATTCCAGAACCATCATCTTCGACTAAAATTGACAGATTAGTATTTTCTTTACTTAGTTTGATTTTAACTTTATTGCCGTATTTCAATGAATTATCAATTATATTATTTAAACACCGGTTAATTAAATTTTTTCTACCATTGATGTAAACTCTAGGGACTAAATCTTTTTGGATATTCTCATTATTGTATTTGCTAACAACTTGCTCTATTAATTCTGATATGTTGAACATTTCATCCTTTTCAATGTAAGATGAGCTTGTAAATTGAAGATATTCATTAAGCATTTTCTCCATTTCATTAATATCTTCTGCTAATTTTTTTGTTAAATCTTTATCTTTAATGAAAGCAATTTGCAGTTTCATTCTTGTTAGTGGCGTTCTCAAATCATGACTAATACCAGATAGCATTTCAGTCCTCTGATTTAAATGTCGAAGTATTCTTTTTCTCATTTTATCAAATTCATGTCCTGCCTGTCTTATTTCTAGAGCACCTGATGGTCTAAACTCTTCTATTTCTTCACCTTTACCAAACTTTTCTGCAGCTCGCGCAAGGTTAGTTATAGGTCTTGTTTGATTCTTTAGAAATATTAATGAAATGATCACCATTATGATTGCTGGAACAGTAATCCAGAGGGCAAATATACGTGCTGATGAACTTGTAACTCTATCCTTGGGAACTAGAAATCTAAAATATCCATCTTTATATTTGATTCTTAATTCAATTAACTCTTTATAACTGGTTGTGTCAAACCAATAATCTTCTGGAGTAAAGTTAGATTTTAATTCTCGCCTAAGCGTTCTATCAATTGGACTGAACCATCTTTCAGTATATTCATTCTCAAAGTTTTTTTTGTTAACAAGTTCTATATTTAAGTCTATAAATAAGGAAAAGAGATTTTTTAATTCCTCTTTATTAGTTTTTTCATTATCATAAATTTCAACAAACGTATTAATCTCATTAATTAATGCTCTAGTCATCCCTTTATTTGTTTTAATCCATAGACTGTCAAAAAATACAATTGTTATAACTAATTGAAGAACTAGAACAGGTACAGCGACTATAAGAAGGGCTCTGTAAAATAATCTTTTTGGTAATATTTTTTTTAAAAAATTATTCAATCCAAAGAACATATCCAACGCCTCGTATTGTTTGTAAAAATTTAGGATTTTTA
>CABXRX010000014.1 GCA_902514745.1 uncultured Pelagibacteraceae bacterium
AAAGGTATTTCAAATTCAAAATTGATAATAGACAATTTTAAAGTCAAAGAAATTCCTGCATTAGCAAAAATACTCTCTCTCGCTTCTCTTCAAGGAATAGCAGATTTATTAACTGGAGAAGGTATTAGATTTACAGATTTTGAAATGAATTTTACAAATAAAAATAAACTTATGACAATACAAGAATTGTATGCAATTGGACCGGCAATTTCTATTCTAATTGAAGGTTATATTGAGGAAGATAATATAATTAGTTTAAGAGGTACATTGGTTCCAGCTACTACAATTAATAGGTCTATTGCTTCAATTCCATTAATTGGAGACTTGCTTATAGGAAAAAAAGTTGGTGAAGGTGTTTTTGGTGTAAGCTTTAAAGTGAAGGGGCCTCCAAAAAAACTTGAAACGACTGTAAATCCAATAAAAACATTAACTCCAAGATTTATAACCAGGACATTAGAAAAGATTAAAAAAAACTAATCTAATTCAATTTTTAAATGTCTCTTTTTTCCAATAGAAAGTTTAAGGTAGTTTTCATTAAAAAATTCATCAGTAATAGTTAACTTTTCATCAGATATAATTTTATCATTAATTTTTACTGCGTTACCTTTAATTAATCTTCTTATTTCACTTTTAGACTTTTCTAATTTAGATAGAATTATTAGATCAACTATATTCAATTTATTATCAATATCTTTTGATTTAATCTTTATAGAAGGTAAGTTAGATCCAAGTGAATTACCTGAAAATGCCTCTTTAGCAGCCTGCTCTGAATTTTTCGCAACATTTTCACCATGAAGCATAGCTGTTGTTTTATTTGCTAAAAGTATTTTTAAATCATTGATGTTATTATTTTCAATTTTTTTAATATCTTCAATTTCTAAATCAGTAAAATTTTTTAAAAACTTTAAAACGTCTCTATCATCTGTATTTCTCCAAAATTGCCAATAATCATAAGCTGATAAAAATTTTTTATCTAACCATATCGCCCCATTTTCAGATTTCCCCATTTTAGCTCCTGTGGCAAGAGTGATTAAGGGTGTAGTTAGACCATAACTTTGTTTATTTGAATATCTTTTAATAAGATCTACACCATTAACAACATTTCCCCACTGATCCGAACCACCAATTTGTAAAACGCAATTTTCTTTTTTATTAAGCTCTAAAAAATCATAAGCTTGTAAAATCATATAATTAAATTCCATATAGCTTAAAGATTGTTCTCTTTCTAACCTTAGTTTTACACTATCAAAAGTTAACATTTTATTAATTGTAAAATGTTTACCTATATCTCGAAGAAAAGAGATATAATTTAAATTTTTAAGCCATGTATAATTATTTACAAATATTGGTTTTGTTTTAGGGTTATCATTATCTAAAAATTTTTTAAGTATATTTTTTATATTTTTAATATTCTTTTCTATTTCTTCTTCACTCAATATTTTTCTAGTTTTATCTTTTCCTGATGGATCACCAATTCGAGTAGTACCTCCACCTAATAGCACAATTGGTCTATGACCATTCTTTTGTAATAATCTAAGACACATAATTTGTAATAAGCTACCAACATGTAAGCTTTCAGCAGTACAATCAAATCCGATGTATGCTTTAATTTTTTCCTTATCCATTAAACTGGATAATTCCTCTTCATTTGTACATTGATAGAAAAAACCTCTATCTTTAAATTCTTTTAAAAATTTATTCATATGCTTATAGTTACACAATATACAAATTTTTATTAAAAAGAATATCAATGAAAAATAAATTATATACGGCTATTGGATTAATGAGCGGAACTTCAATGGATGGGGTTGATGTATCTTTAATTAGGTCAGATGGATTCAATCAATTTAGCAGGGTTTTAGATGAATATTTTGAGTATACTGAAAGTTTACACCAGCAATTAATTGAATTAAGAAATTTAATTTTATGCATTGATGATTTGGATAAGTATACTTCTAGATTAAACGAGGTTGAGAGAGAAATTACAGTATTTCATAGCAAAATTGTTAGTGAAATATCATCAAAATATCAGGATGAGATAGATTTTGTAGGTTTTCATGGGCAAACAATTTTTCATAGTCCTAAAGACAAAATTTCAAAACAATTAGGAGATGGACAACTAATGTCTCAATTAATTAAAAGAAAAGTAATTTATGATTTTAGAAAAGATGACATTATTAATAGTGGTCAAGGTGCTCCACTAACTCCTATTTTTCATAACTTATTGTCTAAATATATTAATAAAAAGTACCAAATAGAGTTTCCTATTTGCTTTCTTAATATTGGTGGGATTTCAAATATTACCAAAATAATTAAAAAAGATGAAAATTTAGAAGAAAATTTAGAAGCTTTTGACTCAGGTCCTGGTAATTGTATGATTGATGATTGGATAAGAAAAAATTCTAAAAATCATTTTGATAAAAACGGTTTAATTGCAAAATCAGGTAAAATAGATCAATTAATTTTAAATCAAGCTATTGATAATTTTAAAATAGATACGTTCGAGCAGTCTTTAGATGTAAAAGATTTTGATATTTCATTTGCAAGAGGGTTAACATTAGAAGATGGGTGTGCCACAATAACTAATTTTACTGCTTACCTCATAGCAAAAGGGATCGAATATGCTAATGGGAATAATAATGAAACTATAAAATATTTAATTTGTGGTGGAGGTAGAAAAAATAGTTTTCTTATCAAAAATATTAAAGATTATTTATTACATAAAAAAAATATCAAATTAAATTCTATTGATGATTATAATTTAAATGGAGATTATATAGAATCGCAGGCATTTGGATATCTTGCAATTAGATCATTTTTGAAATTACCAATTTCTTATCCAAAGACTACAGGTTGTTTGATTCCTACTGTTGGCGGTAAATTAGTTAAAAATTTTTAGTAAAGAGCTGTTTCTTTTTTTATATATTTATCAAGGTTTTTAATTAAAGACTCTTCGGTTTTTGAAAAAAAATGATTTGCTTCAGGTACAGATTGAAATTCTACTTGAATACCTTTTTGAGCACTTAATCTTTTATTTAATTCAGTGATATATTCCAAAGGTACTAATTCATCTTTTTTACCGTAAATCATTAAGCCAGATGTTGGACACGGAGATAAAAAAGAAAAATCATAAACATTTGGTTGTGGAGATATCGCAATAAATCTATTTATCTCTGGTCTTCTCATTAATAATTGCATTGCTATTAATGAACCAAAAGAAAATCCAGATACCCAGCATTGTGAGTTATCAAAATTTTCTCTCTCAAGCCAATCTAAAGCAGCAGCTGCGTCAGCAAGTTCGCCTTGACCGTTATCAAATTCACCATCACTCTTACCAACACCTCTAAAATTAACTCTACACACTGAAAAATCATTATCCATAAATGTATGAAAAGTATCTACAACAACTTTATTATTCATAGTTCCTCCATATTGGGGGTGTGGTTGTAATACTAATGCAATAGGAGATGTATTTTTTTTACTCTTATAATATTTAGCCTCAAGTCTACCAGCAGGACCTGGAATAAATATTTCTAAAATTTTATTATCCATACGCGATATTGATTATTATTCTCAAAAAAAAACTACGTTTATCATAAGTGAGCGACAATATGTTAGTTTTTTTATTGCATTCTATACTTGACCAATTTAGTCAGGTATGTATAAAAAGACACAATTTAAAGGGTAAAAATGAAACTAACATCAAAAGGCAGATATGCTGTAATGGCATTAGTAGATTTAGCTAGGTTTGATAGTATCAATCCTGTTTCACTAAGAGATATATCTCTAAGACAAAGCATTTCACTAGATTATTTAGAACAAATTTTTTTAAAATTAAAAAAAAACAATATTGTTAAAAGTATTAGAGGAACTCATGGAGGCTATATTCTTAACAAAAATCCAAATGAAATAAAACTTACCAATATATTTCATGCGGTTGATGAAAAAGTTAAAACTGTACAATGCAAGAAAGAGTCTAAAAAAGGATGTAATGGGAAAGCAACAAAATGTGTTACGCACAATCTTTGGGATGAATTAGAAACACACATAAATAGTTTTTTTGAAAAAAAAAGCTTAGAAGATTTATTAAAAGATAATACTGAACGTAGAATATAAAATGGATAATAGACAAAAAGAAATTGATAACTTGAAAGATTATAAGTATGGCTTTTCTACTGAAATAGAAAATATTCAAGCTCCTAAAGGTTTAAACGAAGATGTAATTAAATTTATTTCAAATATTAAAAAAGAACCTGAGTGGATGTTAAATTTTAGGTTAAAAGCTTTTGAAAGATTTAAAGTTTTAAAAGAACCAGATTGGCAAAAACCTAAATTTCCAAAAATTGATTATCAAGATCTTTATTATTATTCAGCTCCTAAAAGCATGAAAGATAAACCAAAAAGTCTTGATGAATTAGATCCTAAACTTTTAGAAACTTATAAAAAACTTGGAATTCCTCTTCAAGAGCAAGCAAGATTAAATGGAATAGCAGTAGATGCAGTATTTGACTCTGTTTCTGTTGCAACTACTTTTAAAGATGAATTAACAAAACAAGGTATTATTTTTTGTCCAATATCAGAAGCAATTCAAAATCACCCTGAATTGGTAAAAAAATATTTAGGATCTGTAATACCAACTAGTGATCATTTTTTTGCAACATTAAATTCAGCTGTTTTTACTGATGGCTCTTTCGTTTACATTCCTGAAGGTGTTAGATGTCCAATGGAATTATCAACATATTTTAGAATTAATGCATCAAACACAGGTCAGTTTGAAAGAACTTTAATCATAGCTGACAAGGGAAGCTATGTTAGTTATTTAGAAGGCTGCACAGCACCAATGAGAGATGAAAATCAATTGCACGCTGCAAATGTAGAATTAATTGCGCTTGATGATGCTGAAATAAAATATTCAACAGTTCAAAATTGGTATCCGGGAGATAAAGATGGTAAAGGTGGGATCTATAATTTTGTTACTAAAAGAGGTTTATGCAAAGGAAAGAACTCAAAGATTTCTTGGACACAGGTTGAAACAGGGTCTGCGATAACTTGGAAATATCCAAGCTGTATTCTTAAAGGAGATAACTCAGTAGGAGAATTTTATTCGATAGCAATTACAAATAATCATCAAAAAGCAGATACAGGTACCAAAATGATACATCTTGGTAAAAATACGAAAAGTAAAATTATATCAAAAGGAATTTCAGCTGGTAATTCAGATATGACTTATAGGGGTCTAGTCGATATTTCTTCGAAAGCTAAAAGCTCAACTAATTATACTCAATGTGACTCTTTATTAATGGGTAATAAATGTGGAGCCCATACTGTTCCATATATAAAAAATAAGAATTCAGACTCAAATATTGCTCACGAGGCTACTACATCAAAGATTAGCGAAGAGCAATTACACTATTGTCAACAAAGAGGATTAAATGCAGAGCAAGCTGTTGGATTAATTGTTAATGGTTTTTGTAAAGAAGTTTTACAACAATTGCCTATGGAATTTGCTGTAGAAGCGCAAAAACTTGTAGGCATTAGTTTAGAAGGAAGTGTGGGTTAATGCTTAAAATAAACAATTTAAATGCGACTATTGATAATAAATCTATTTTAAATGGATTGTCATTAGACATAAATCCTGGTGAAGTTCACGCTATTATGGGTCCTAATGGATCTGGAAAAAGTACACTATCAAATATTTTATCTGGAAAAAAAGGTTATGAAGTTTCAGGAGAAGTTCTATTTGAGGAAAAAGATTTATTTGAACTAGAAACGGAGGAAAGAGCTCATAAAGGTATATTTTTAGCTTTTCAATATCCATTAGAAATTCCAGGAGTAAATACAAACATATTTTTAAAAACTTCTTTAAATGCTGTAAGAAAAGCTAGAGGTGAAAAAGAACTTGATGCTATTGAATTTCTTAAATTGGTAAAAAAAAAATCTAAAGAACTAAAATTTGATGAAGAAAAATTAAATAGGCAATTAAATGTTGGTTTTTCCGGTGGAGAAAAAAAGAAAAATGAAATTTTACAAATGTCATTACTGGCTCCAAAATTATCAATTTTAGATGAAACCGACTCAGGTCTAGACATTGATGCTTTAAAGATTGTTGCTGACGGTGTGAATACATTAAGAGATAAAAAAAATTCATTTTTAATTATTACTCACTATCAAAGATTACTTGATTATATAAAACCTGATTTTGTACATGTTTTGATGAATGGAAAAATTGTTAAATCTGGAGGACCAGATCTAGCTTTAGAATTAGAAAAAAAAGGATATGAAAATTTTAATTAGATGAAAGAGCAATTACAAAAAGATTTTAACAATACTATTAAAGATTTAAATTTATCTCAAAGAGATATTGAAATAAAAAGATTTTGTCTAGATAGTTTTATAAATAAAGGTTTTCCAAACAGAAAAGAAGAAGATTGGAAATTTTCAGATCTTAATCAAATAATAAAAAAAAATATTGGAGAACTAAGTTTTTATAGTGATTACACATCTACTAATAAAGTTGATACTTCTGTATTTGTAGATGGATTAGAGCATAATAAAATAGTGTTCGTAAATGGTAGAATTGAAAAAATAGATTTTGATTATGAAAAAAAAAACCAGATAGAAATAATTGATCAGTCAGAGACTATTAGTAAATTTGATAATAATAATTCTTTATCTGATTTAAATAATGCCTTTACAAATAAATCTTTTAAAATACTAGTAAAAAACGGTTATAAATTAGTAAAACCTCTAATTATTTATCATACAACTAATTCAAAAATTTGGTCAAAAAACATTAATTTTAGATTAGATTTTGAACTAGATAAAGACAGCTCTTTAAGAGTAATAGACATATTTAACGACACTTCTGAAAAAAATTTTTTAAATATTTTTTATAACTTTGAATTAAGAGAAAATGCAGTTTTAAAAAATTACAAAATAGATAAATTTGAGAATAGAAATATTAAATATTCTTTTAACAATATAGAACAACATAAAAATAGTGTTTCAGAAACATTTATTTTATCGTCAGGGTCAAATTTTTTTAAAAATGAAATTAATTGTAATCTAAAAGGAGAATATGCATCAGCTTTTGTTAATGGTATTTTTTCTCTTAAGAATGATAAACATCATGAAATCAGAACGATAATAAATCATTTAACCGAAAATACTAAAAGTTATCAATTAATTAAAAGTGTTTTAGAGAAAAATTCTAAAGCAGTATATCAAGGAAAAATATTTGTTGATTCAGAAGCACAGAAAACTAACGGATATCAACTGAGTAAGGCCATATTATTGAACGAGGAATCAGAGTTTAATGCTAAGCCAGAATTAGAAATTTATGCAGATGACGTTAAGTGTTCACATGGCTCAGCTTCAGGTAGCTTAAATGAAGATTCTATATTTTATTTAATGTCTAGAGGATTAAGTTATCAGCAATCAAGAGAGTTGTTAATTAATGGCTTTTTACTTGATGTAGTAGAAAAAATAACTGACTCAGAAATTAAAAATTTAATTAAAAATTTGATTGGAATTAAAGAATGAATATTAACAACATAAAAAAAGAATTTCCAATTTTTGATGAAAAAATTCAAAATAATGACTTAGTATATTTAGATAGCGCTAATTCATCTCAAAAACCAAAGATTGTTGTAGATAGAATAAATGAATTTTATACTAAGCAATTTTCAAATGTTGGAAGAAGTGTACATTATCTAGCTGTTGCAGCAACTAATTTATATGAGAATACAAGAACATCTTTGCAAAAATACATCAACGCTAAAGACAAAAACGAAATTGTTTTTACAAAAGGAGCAACAGAAGCTTTAAATCTAGTTGCTAATACATTAGGTCAAAATTATTTACAGGAAAATGATGAAGTATTAATTACTGAACTTGAACATCACTCAAATTATGTACCATGGCATTTTTTAAGAAAATCAAAAAATATAAAAATAAATTTTGCTGAAATAAATGATGAAGGCGAAATTACACTAGAAGAAATAGAAAAAAAAATTACTCCAAAAACAAAAGTGATATCAATTACTCATTTATCTAATGTTACAGGTGCTATTCTGCCTGTAAAAGAAATTACTGAGCTTGCTCACTCAAAAGGAATTATAGTAGTTGTTGATGGATGTCAGGGAGCACCACATTTAAAATTAGATATGCAAGATTTAGATTGCGATTTTTATGCAATTTCTTGTCACAAAATGTATGGACCAACAGGTTTAGGTGTTTTGTATGGAAAGAAAAAGTGGTTAGAAGAGTTACCTCCTTATCAAGGTGGAGGAGGAATGATAAGTGAAGTTAAAAAAGATAGAATTTCCTACGGTGATTTACCTAACAAATATGAGGCTGGAACTATGGCCACTGCACAGGTAATCGCTTTTGATCAATCAATAAAGTTTTTAGAAAGTGTTGGTATAGAAAATATTATAAAACATGAAACAGATTTAGTTGAATATGGACAAGAATTATTAAAAAAAAATAATTCAGTGAAACTTATTGGTAGTCCAAAAAATAAAGGAGGTGTTTTATCATTCACTATAGAAGGTGTTCATCCTCATGATATCGCAACTATATTAGATGAAGATGGAGTAGCTATTAGAGCAGGACATCATTGTTGTCAAATTTTACATGACAAATTAAATATTCCAGCAAGTGCTAGGGCATCAGTAGGGATATATAATACTAAAGAAGATTTAGACCAACTTAACAACTCTATAAATAACTGTAAAAAAATATTTAACTTATAATGAATTTAAAAGAACTTTATCAAGAAATAATATTAGAACATGGTAAAAATCCAAGAAATCTTAGGAGGACAGAGGACTTTAATAAAGATGCAAAAGGCAACAATCCATTGTGTGGAGATAATGTTCACGTATATTTAAAATTAAATGGACAGAGAATTGTAGAAGATATTTCTTTTGAAGGAAGCGGGTGTGCTATCTCTATGGCTTCTGCATCTATCATGACAGATTTAATCAAAGGTAAAAACGAGAGCGAAGCTAAAGAAATAGTTGAAGACTTTTTAGGCATGATTAAAGAAAATCCTGAACTTAAATCAGAAAATTTACATGAAGATGAAAAAACAAAATTAATGTGTTTGTCTGGTGTAAAACAATATCCAATGAGAGTTAAATGCGCAACACTATCATGGCACACATTAGTGTCTGCTTTTGATGACAAAGAAAAAGAAGTTAAAACAGAAAATTAAAAAATATGTCTAAAAAAGAAGAAATAATTGAAGAAATTAGAAAAATTTATGACCCAGAATTACCTGTAAATATTTACGAATTAGGTTTAATTTATGATATTAAAGTAAAGGATGAAAAGTTTGCTATAATTAAAATGACTTTAACCACTCCAAATTGTCCAGTCGCAGAAAGTTTGCCAAAAGAGGTAAAAGAAGGTGCAATGCAAGTAGAGGGAATAGAGGATATTGATCTTGAATTAGTTTGGGATCCTCCTTGGAATAAAGATATGATGTCAGAAGCAGCAAAATTAGAATTAAATTTATAATGAACCCTATAATAAAATTAAGTGATAATGCGGCATTAAGAATTAAAGAAATAATGTCTAATGCTGAAAAAGATTCACTGGGAGTAAGAGTCTCTGTTAAAGCAGGGGGTTGTGCTGGAATGTCCTACGTTATGGAATATACTAAAGAGGTTAATCCTAGCGACGAAGTGATTGAGGAAAAAGGAGTTAAAGTATTCGTAGATTCTTCTGCCATAATGTATCTACTTGGAACTGAAATGGATTATAAAAAAGAGGAACTTTCTTCATCATTTGTATTCAATAACCCCAATGAAACAGAGAGATGTGGGTGCGGAGAGTCCTTTAAAATCGAGTAAGTTGTATTATCCCAAAATCTGCATATCAGTATTGCATTATATGCATAACTAATATATAGATTCTCTATGAACAAATTTGAATTTAAAAATCTTGTTAAAAACCTTAAAAATTCTTTAAAACAAAGAACTTTTTTTAAAGATCTTCGTAAAGAGGTAGAAACTGGTGCGAACGGCACACAAGACTACGTTGTTAAAAAGGGCGTTAACAAAGATACAATTGCAACAACTAGACAGTAATTAATAACTAGCTACTGTAATACATCTCAAATTCAACTGGATGAGGTGCATGTTCAAATTTGTGAATTTCCTCAAACTTAAGTGCAATGTATGCATCTATCTGATCATCAGTAAATACACTACCCTGAGTAAGAAACTCTCTATCTTTGTCTAAGCTTTCCATAGCTTCTCTTAATGAACCACATACAGTTGGAATAGCACTAACTTCTTCAGGTGGTAATTCATATAAATCTTTATCAAAAGACTCACCTGGATGAATTTTATTTTTAATTCCATCGAGTCCAGCCATTAGCATTGCAGCAAAAGTTAAATAAGGGTTTCCTGAAGCATCAGGAAATCTTATTTCACATCTCGCACCTTTTTTGCTAAGAGTAATTGGTATACGACATGATGCAGATCTATTTCTTGCTGAATAAGCAAGAAGTACTGGAGCTTCAAAACCTGGAATTAATCTTTTATAGCTATTTGTTGTAGAGTTAGCAAAAGCATTTATTGCCTTGGCATGTTTTAAAATACCACCTATGTAGTGTAATGCTGTTTCTGATAAACCAGCATAAGCATCTCCAGAAAATACTGGTGTATTACCTTTCCAAATAGATTGATGAATGTGCATACCAGATCCATTATCACCGGCTACAGGTTTTGGCATGAACGTTGCAGTTTTACCAAAAGAATGCGTAACCATTTGTACTACATATTTATATAATTGTACGTTATCAGCTTGATCAACTAAAGTTCCAAAATACATGCCAAGTTCATGTTGACTTGGAGCAACTTCGTGGTGATGTTTTTCAACTTTAATTCCAACTTCTTTTAAATTCTTAAGATATTCTCCTCGCATATCTTGCTCACTATCGACTGGCGGTACAGGAAAATATCCTCCTTTTACTGGAGGTCTATGTGCCATGTTTCCATTTTCATAAACTTTTCCAGAGTTATAAGGGCCTTCTTTACTGTCTAAAACAAATCCAGTATTATTTGGATCATTACTTATCCTTACATCGTCGAAAACAAAAAATTCAGGCTCTGGCCCAAAAAATGCCTTGTCACCAATACCCGAAGATTTTAAATATTCTTCAGCTTTTTTGGCAGTCCCTCTAGGGTCCCTTTCGTAAGGAGATTTTTTTACAGCATCTAAAATATCACAAAAAAGAACAACAGTATTATGAGATGTAAATGGATCCATGATCATTCTTGAAGTATCTGGTTTTAAAATCATGTCAGACTCGTTAATAGCTTTCCAACCGGCTATAGAAGATCCATCAAAGAACACTCCTTCGTCAAGCATTTCATTATCAACGATAGTTGCATCCATTGTTAAATGTTGTAATTTACCTCTTGGGTCTGTGAACCTAAGATCTACAAATTCTGCTTCCTTATCTTTTATAAATTTTAAAACATTTGCTGCGCTCATTTTGTCTCCTATATAATTTTATGAGTGGTAATTAACAAAATAATCACGAAAAATATTGCTTATTTAATAAATAACACCTATGCAATTTTCACATAAGTGGTGTATTTATGCAATAATATTTAACCAATATATATAAACCAGTGAATTCAATACTCAATAAAGAGCCTGTTAAAAGAGCACAAAAATCAATTAAAGAATTTGATGAAAACCTAAAAATCTTATGTTTGGAGCAAACAGCCAGGACAGCTCAGGATGCAGCTACAGCTTTAGGTTGCAATGTAGGTGCTATTGTTAAAAGTTTGCTTTTTAGTGCAGGCAACAATTTTGTTCTTTGTCTAATATCTGGAGATAAAAGGTGTTCTTTAAATAAACTAAAAAATATTTTAGATGAAAAAGATGTTTCGATGGCTAATCCTGAGGAGGTTAAAAAAGTTACTGGTTATACAATTGGTGGAGTATCGCCAACCGGTCATTTAGTAAAAACAAAAATTTTTATTGATGAAAATTTAAAAAATTACACATCTGTATTCGCAGCAGCAGGACATCCTAACGCAGTTTTTGAAATAGACTTTGAAAATTTAAAAGCCTTAACTTCAGGTGAAGTAAAAGAAATTACAGAATGAGAAAACCAAAAATAACTGATTACTTTTTGTTGACAATATTGTCGTTAATATGGGCTTCAGCTTTTTTTAATATTAAAATTGCAACATATTCATTTGGACCTGTAACAATTGCTTTTTTAAGAGTTTTTTTTGGAGCTTTTCCAGTTTTATTATTATGTTACTTTAAAAAGATAAAGATTGAAGCTTTTTCTAAAGATTGGAAATGGTTTGCAATTATAGGATTGATAAATTTAGTTATTCCATTCATGTTAATATCATATGGAGTAAAATTCGTTCAAAGTAATTTAGCAGCTATTTTAATGTCTACAACACCATTAAGCTCAACAGTTTTAGCTCACTTTTTTTTAAAAGGAGAAAAATTTAATTTATTAAAAACAATTGGTTTATTAATAGGTTTTTCAGGAATAGTGTTTTTATTTTCAGATAATTTTTTAATAAATGAAAATAACTTTATAGCTGCACTTTTAATTTTACTTGGATCAACCTGTTATGTGATTGGAGGAGTAATAACATTAAAAATAAGTAATAAAAAAAATGAAAATGTGACTGGTTCAATTCTAATTTGGGCAACGATTATGCTTTTTCCGTTAACTTTAATTTTTGAAAAACCTTGGGAGCTTAGTCCTTCAATGGATTCTATCATGTCTGTAATTTATTTAGGAATATTTCCAACCGGTATCGCTTGGTTGTTGAGATTTAAGATTTTAAAAACTAATGGACTTATTTTTCATTCACAAGTTTCATATATCATTCCAATATTTGGAATTATTTTAGGATATATATTTCTCAATGAAATAATTACTTCAAAAATTATAGTAGCTTTAATAGCAGTATTTATAGGAATATATTTAGCAAGAAAAGCAGATTATAAAAATGTTACTTAATTTTTGCGATTGCCTCAATATGTGAAGGTCTTGTCTCACAACAACCGCCCAATATTGTTGCACCATTATCTTTAAATTTTCTTGCAATTTCACCAATTTTTTTTGGTGTAAGATCATGTCTTTGACCTAAAAATTCATTAGGGTTTCCACCTGAATTTTTAAAATAGGATGAAGTATATCCATTTTTTGGTTTTGTCGTCATAAAGCCATTCAATTTAAAACCAAATGGAACATTTAAATTTTTCAATTCTATTAAATTTTTTTCAAAATTTTCAGGAGAAACACAAGAAAGCATTACACCTAGCAATTGATCATCAAGTATTCCTTTAATATCTGAAATCTTTTCTCCACTTGGTAAAGATGTGCCTTCTGATATATGTATTCCAATTAAATATGGTTTTTTAAATTCCTCAATAGCATTTATTCCACACTTGAATTCTTTAATACTACTCCAGACATCAAAATAAAAAAAATCAACATATGGATTTAACAATCTAGCTTGTTCATTAAAAGTTTTGGTAATTTCTTCTTCATTCCTGTCATCTGCTTCATAAGTTAACCCTTGAGGAGGTAAACCACCCGCTATATGTAAATTTGGAAATTCTTGTTTTAATTGACTTGCAATTTCACCAGCTTTTTTATTTAAATATTCAAATTTATCTTCAATATTATTTTCTTTAAGTCTTTTTCTTCTTGTGGTGAAAGTAGTTGTTACTACAACTTCAGCCCCTGCTTTTACAAAATCTCTATGAGTGTCTAATAATAACTGATGATATTTTTCATTTAAGATTGCATTTGCACTCCACAAAGTGCCATGAGTTTGCATGCCTCTTGCAAGAAGTTCTTGACCCATTCCACCATCTAATATTCTTGTTTGCTTGAAAAAATTTAAATCCATTCTATCCCTCACTTTTTTAGTACTTTAGCAATATGCTCGGTGTACAATATAGTTCAACTACCTAGCTAATTTGATTTTATGTGGGTGTTTCCTTTTTAGCAGTTAAAGCCCGCAATAGGATCAAATCGGCATATTATTTATAAAACTTTAAGGGTTAATTGTAAACTATTTTTTTAAAAAAATTTTTGCATTGAAAGAAAAAGATCTTCTTTCTCCCTCAATGTTAAAAGGGTAGGCAGTATGCAATAAATAATTTGGAAAAATTAATAAATCTCTAAGATTTGGTACCACATTATAAATACTTTTACTTAAAAATCCTTTTTGCCCATTTATGAAATCGATTGTCCCATTTGTTTTTAACTTTTTATTTTTTACCATCTTATTATTAGTCATACCTTTTGGTAATTTTAAATAGCCAACGCCAGATAAATCTCCTTCGTGGTAATGAATAGGGTTATATTCACCTTTAAATTGACGAACTACCCAAAGATTTAAGATTTTAATTTCTTTAATATTATTAATTTTTTCATTAGATAAAAATTTATTAATATTTTTTTTTATTTCTTTTGCCAAATACTTCTTAATAAAATTATCTGAAATTTTTAACTCATTTTTAATTTGACTAGCTAATTTTGAACTATAATCAACTTTTTTTACATAAGATTTGTTGTCAAATTCATTATTTAGTCTATCACAAAATTTCATTGAAATTTTAGTTTTCCCGATAGAAGGACCAAATGGTTTAATATTTTTCATTTCAAAATTAAATATATTAATAGAAAATTAAATCAAGTTTACGATATCAGTCTTACACCCATTCTTATAGCTAAAAAAATAACTAACAGTGAAGTAATTAAAGCAAGAGTTTTGTTAGACAAAAACTTTATATTTAAATAGTTTCCAATTTGTCCTCCAATTAAAACACATAAAAAAAGAGGCCAAAAGTTTAAAAATTCATCAAATACAATATTTTTAGTAAGTTGACCGGTTACACCAAAAATTGAATTTATTAAAATAAATAAAGATGCGGTAGCAGCGATATGTCTTGGATATCCTGCTCTCATTAAAAATAATATGGGACTCAAGAATATTCCGCCACCAATACCAACTATACCTGAAACAAAACCTATTATAGATCCAATCAAAATAGATAATATTTTTGAAACCTTTTTAATCTTAAATTTGTTACTATTTAATGTTTTGCTTTCAATAAAAAGAAAAATCCCAGCTATCGCCAAGACAAAAAATAATAATATCTCAAATAAATTTTTTTCTATCGAGATTGATGCTCCAAAAAAAGCGAAGGGAATAGATCCGATTAGATATGGAATTAGTAATCTTAAGTTTATATTGCCTGATCTTAAATAGTTAATAGAGTTGCCAGATACTACAATTATATTACAGAATAATGCCAAAATAGGAATGATAAAGTAAGGTAATTCCCAAATTAACATCAGTGCAAGATAAGTAGAGCCTCCACCAAATCCTACGCTTGAATATAAAATTGCTGTTATAAAAAAAAATATTGATAATATAATCATACTTAAAAATTTATTATGAATGTAAATATTGCTTTATTAACTGTAACAGATACTAGAACTTTTGATAATGATAAATCGGGGGGGATACTAGTAGAAAAGATTAAAGAAGCTAATCATAGTTTAATTGATAGAAAAATTTGCAAAGATAATAAAGAGGATATTATTATAATTTTGAAAGAGTGGATAAAGCAAAAAAATATTGACGTAATTATCACTACAGGTGGCACTGGATTAACTGGTAGAGATATTACTCCAGAGGCTGTTGATGAAATCGCAGACAAACATATACCTGGATTTGGTGAAGTTTTTAGAAATATAAGTTTAAAAACAGTGGGAACTTCAGCGATACAATCAAGAGCTTGTGCAGTTTTAGCAAATGGTAAATATATTTTTGCCCTTCCAGGTTCTTCAGGTGGAGTGACCGATGCTTGGGATGGAATTTTGAAACATCAACTAGATATTAATCACAAACCTTGTAACTTTGTTGAATTATTTCCAAGATTAAAAGAAAAATAATTATTTCTGATATTTTTCTTTCCATTCAGAATAAGGCATACCATAAATATGATTTCTTGCTTCAGGATCAGAAATTTCAATTCCTTTTTTTTGCGCTTCTTCTCGATACCATCTGGATAAACAATTTCTACAAAATCCAGCTAAATTCATTAAATCAATATTTTGAACATCTTTTCTTTCGTTCAAATGACTCATTAATCTTTCAAGAGTAGCTGATTGAATTTCTTTTTTAATATTTTTATCCATAATTCATTTTTCCGTTTTTAATCTTTATTCTTAAAGCTAACAGAACAAATATAATAATAAAGTAAATTAAAGGTTTAAAAAAAATAGTTTTTGATAACCAAATATAATGAAGTGATCCAAAAATAGCGATTACATAAATTAATCTGTGTAATTTTTTCCAATTATTTTTAAGCATTAATACCATCTTTTGAGAAGAAGTTATGACTAAAGGAAGCAAAAGAAGCCAAGCAGCAAAACCAATAAAGATATATTTTTTTTTTACAACATCATCTAAAATTGGCGACCAATCAAATCTATAATCTAAACCTACATAAGTTAACAAATGAAGTGTTGCATAAAAAAAAACGAATAAACCCAACATTCTTCTGCAGCTTACCCACACAATTGAATTTGTAAATCTTTTAAGAGGACTCATAGATAATGTTAAGCAAATAAAAATTAATGTCCATTCACCTGTAAAATGTGTAATTTCTTTTATTGGTTCAGGCCCAAGTTTATTAAAAAAAATTTTATAAGAAATCAGCAAAAAGGGAATTGAGCTTAAAACAAATACACTTAACTTCAAATATTTTTTCATTAAAAATATTTTTTAAGATCCATGCCAGTATATAAGTTCGCTACCTCATCTCCGTAACCATTAAACATAGTTGTTGGAATTCTTGGACTAATTATACCTCCACCAATGACTCTTTCAGATGCTTGAGACCATCTAGGATGATCTACTGTAGGGTTAACATTTGAGTAAAAACCGTATTCATTTGGTGAAGCTTTCATCCATGAAGATACGGGCATTTTTTCAACTAACTTGATATTCACAATAGCTTTTGAACTTTTGAAACCATATTTCCATGGAACCATTAGTCTAAGCGGTGAACCATTTTGATTAGGTAGTTTTTTTCCATACAGTCCTGTCACTAAAATAGTTAAGTCATGCATAGCTTCATCAATTCTTAAACCTTCTTTATACGGCCAATCTAAAATTGGAAATCTTTGTCCAAACATTTGTTCAGGATCAAGTATAGAAGTAAATTTTACAAATTTACCCTTACTAGTTGGTGAAACCTTTTTTAAAATTTTGTTTAAAGGAAATCCTAACCAAGGAATAACCATTGACCATCCTTCAACACACCTTAATTTATAAATTCTTTCTTCCGAAGGAAACATAGTTTTTATTTCTTCCATTGAAAGTTTTAAGGGTTTTTCTACTTCTCCATCAATTACTAAATCCCAAGGTTTTGTTTTAAATTTTTGTGATTTTTCAACTGGATCAGACTTACCTGTTCCAAATTCATAGTAATTATTATATGTAGTTACATATTTATAATCTGTTAATTTTAATTCTTCACTTTCAATATTTGCATTAGCTGAAGTAATAAGGTTTTGGCTTAAAAAAATAGAACCAGCCGCTAGTCCTAAATCTTTTACGAATTTTCGTCTATTTTTATAGATTTTTTCTGGAGTAATTTCTGAATATTTAATTTTTTTCATGGACAATAGGGTTTCCTTTCAACCAATCACTTTGATTGTCTGTGTAATGTTCTTTTTTCCATATTGGAGACCTTTTTTTAATTTCCTCAATTATATATCTTGATAAAACGTAAGCTTCATCTCGATGTTTACATCCTACAGCAATAATTATACTGGTCTCACCAAGATTTAGGTAGCCCTTCGCGTGTTCAATAAAAATAGCTTTATTTTGAATTTTAAGTTTAAATTCTGACTCGTTATAAATTTCCTCAAAACTTTTAACTACTAAAGCGTCGTGACTATCATAAGTAATTCCTATTACACTTTTGTTATTATTTTGATTGCGAACTGTTCCAGTAAAATAAATTGAAGCTCCATAATCAAATGATGAAACAAACTTTTCCGCATCTAATAAAGATATTTTTTTTTCTTTTATATCAACGATTTTTGCGTGTAGCATTACCCTCCTCCAATTGGGGGAATAATAGCAATTTTTTCATTTTTTGTTATTTTATAATTGTCGCTCACAATATTATTATTTTCAGAGCAAAAAACCGAAGTATTTACAATTTTTTTAAAATTTTCGTTACCATTAAAATTTTGATCTAGGTAATTTATCATTTTAATCCTTAGATCTTTTATTGTTGAGCTATTATTAATCTCAAATTCAATTAAGTTATTTTTACTAAACTCTCTACTGGCTCCAAAAAGTTCAATTTTAATTTTCATTTTAAAACAAGTCTTTTAAAAACTCTGGAATTCCTTCAGGATTTTTCCATAAACCACTTTTTCCACCTTCTTTAATTAATAGTTTGATATTATCAATTTTAAGATTGGGATTTACAATTTTACTTAAATCATAAATTGTTATTAGGGCGGCATTAACACCCATAATTGCTTCCATTTCTACACCAGTTTTAGAATAAGTAGAAACAACACAGAAAACTTCTATTGAATTATCATCTTCATTCATAATTATTTTAGTTGCAGTATGATCAATTTGTAATGGATGACATAAAGGTATTAATTCACTTGTTTTTTTTACACCTAAAACTGAAGCCACTTCTGCTAGAGTTAAAGGGTTACCTTTAGGCATTTTATTATTTTGAATTAATTTAAAAACATCTTCACCAACATAAATTTTACCTGAGGCTAATGCTCTTCTAAAAGTTTCTTTTTTAGAAGAAACATCAATCATATGAAAGGAGCTATCTTTGAATATCTCTTTAGCCCAGTCCTTTAATACATTTTGGTTAATCACTTTTAATTTCAAAGTTATCCTCCAGTTTTTGATAAATTTTTAGTTGAACCAGTATCACCCAATTCTAAATAATGTGATTCTTTTTTAAATTGCATTTGTTTCATTATTAAGTCTTTTAATTCATTTAACTGATCATCTTTTTGCAATAGGTGTCTTAAACTTATTCCCGTATTTCCAAATAAGCAAAGTCTCAAATCACCTCTAGATGTAATTCGTAGTCTATTGCATGATTTACAAAAATCTTTTGAGTATGGAGCAATAATTCCAAACTTACCTTTAAATTTAGGGTTTATATAATTTAAAGAAGGTCCAGCATTTTTACCAAATGTTTGATAAATCCATTTATTTTTAATTAAATATTCCTTAAAAATTTTTGAGGAAACATGATATTTTTTAAAATAATCTAAGTTATCGCCAGTCCTCATTAATTCTATATATCTAAAATCAACTTTATTTTCTTCAATATAATCTGCCCAAGAATTAAAATCTTTTATTGATGAATTTATTCCACTTAAAAGTACAGCATTAATTTTAATATTTTCAAAACCTATATTTTGTAAGTTATCTATACCCTGTAAAATTTCTGGCAATCTATCATGACCAGTAATATTCTTAAATATTTCTCTATTTAAACTGTCTATACTTATGTTAATTCCAGTAATCCCGCTATTAACTAACTGTTCTGCCTTTTTATCTAATTTATAGCCATTAGTTGTAATAGATACATTTTTAATACCTGACTCAAATTTTAATACTTTTATAATATCAAAAAAATCTTTTCTTACAGTTGGTTCACCACCTGTGACTCTGATCTTATTTACACCCAGTTCTGAAAAACATTTTGCTAGTCGTTTTATTTCATCTAAATGAAGAAATTTTCTGTTATCGTTTTTGTCTACTTGATAACCATTAGGTAAACAATATCCACATTTAAAGTTGCATACATCGGAAATTGACAATCTAATATATGGAAATTTTCGTCCAAAACTGTCTTTAAGAATATTCATAAAACCTAATTTATATTATATTCTTTAATTAATATATGAACAAAATTCTCACACAAGATGAAGTAAAAAAATTTAAAGAAGATGGTGCTGTTTATCTAAAAAATAAATTTGATATCCAATGGATTTATAAACTTCAAAGAGGAATTGAAAGAGATATCGCGAATCCTAGCCCTAGATTTAAATCACATACTTTGAAAAGAGGTGTACCTGCCTATTTAGAGGATTATTGGACATGGCATTTGGTACCTGAATTTAAGGATTTTGTTTATAATTCTCCATATGCTCAAATAGCTTCCGAGTTAATGTCAGCTAAAAAAATCAATCTAGTAATGGACAATTGGTTTTTAAGAGAAGCAGGTTCAAAGTCTTCAACACCATTTCATCATGATATAAGTTATTTTGACATGGATGGAACCATGTGTGTTCTTTGGCTACCTCTTCAACCAACTAAAAAAGATGAAGGTGTTGTTTGGGTTAAAGGATCACATTTATGGAATAAATTTTTTTTAAGAGTTTTATTTAAGGATGGACATGAAATTGAGGGAGATGAATGTATCATAAATGGAAAAAAGTACGAACTACCTCCGGATATTTTGGGTAATAAAAATAAATATGAATTTCTGCAGTGGGATTGTGAACTAGGGGATGCAGTAATTTTTGATATGAGAACTCTTCATGGAAGTTTAGAAGAAACAATCCCCGATAAAACGCTAAGTCGTTATACTTTAAGAGTGGCAAAAGAAGACTCGAAAATTAGTTATGATGGTGATTGGACAAGTTTTAATTATAGAAAAGCAATGCAAGATGCAGGGTATAAGAATGGAGATCCTGTTGAAGGTGAAATGTTTCCGACATTATATAAAAAATAAATTAGGTTTAGTTATTTATTCGACCTATTTCCTCAAGTTCGACTTCTAATTTATCAAGCTCTTCACCTCCCGCCATCATTCCAAGAAGCTCTTCTCGACTAATATCTTTTTTGTTGAAAGTTCCTAAACTTCTACCTCTATTAAGTACAGTAAAACTATTTCCAACTGGATATGCATGATGCACATTGTGTGTAATTAAAATTACAGCTAATCCTTCAGATGCAGCTTTTACTACATATTTTAAAACCATTGAAGCTTGATGCACACCTAATGCAGAAGTAGGTTCGTCTAATACTAAAACTTTTGCTCCAAAATATATAGCTCTAGAAATTGCCAAACATTGTCTTTCACCTCCAGACATTGTTCCAACTGCTTGTGATGGATCTCGTACATCAATTCCTATCTGACCCATTCTTTCTGAAGCAATTTTATTTGCTTTCTCAATATCAAAAGTTTTTATAAAAGGAAGACCTTTTAATGGCTCACGTCCCATAAAAAAATTTCTAGTAACACTCATTAAAGGTACTAAAGCTAAATCTTGATAAACGGTTCCTATACCAATATCCAAAGCATCTTTTGGCGAGTCAAACACAGTTTTTTTACCTTCAATAATAATCTCTCCTTCGTCAGGTCTATGCACTCCTGCGAGAGTTTTAATTAAAGTAGATTTTCCCGCACCATTATCGCCTAGCAAACACATGATCTCACCTTTTTTTAATTTCATAGTGACATCCTTAAGAGCAATCACTTTCCCAAAAAACTTACTGATATTATTAAATTCAATTAAATTTTCAGACATTATTTGCTCTCTGTTACTCTTTTTCTTACATAATTATTAAACACAACTGCAATTAACATCATTGCACCTAAAAATACTTTGAACCAATCTGTATCAACATCCGTATAAAATATACCCATTGAAACTGTTCCAAAAATTAAAGCACCAAATGCTGCACCAATCGCAGATCCATAACCTCCAGTTAATAAACAACCACCAACAACTGCCGCCGCTATTGCCTCTAATTCTTTTAAATTACCTCTCATTGTATCTGCAGAACCTGCATCTAAAACCTGAATTGTTGCAAATATAGTTGAAGCTACTGCAGTCCCAATAAATAAACTAATTTTTACTCTACCAACAGGCACACCTACATTAGTAGCACCATTTTTATCCCCACCAGATGCAAATATCCAATTTCCATATCTTGTTTTCATTAATATCCATGTAGCAAATAAAGTTGCTGCTATGAACCAAATAACCGATGGTGGTATTCCAGTTGCTAAAGGGGTTCCATCAGTTCTAAGTGCTATTAAATTCATTGAACCTAACCAAGTGAATAACCATTTAAATGTATCAGTTGCAAATATCCAAGCTATCGGATCATTTTCTATTAAAACTCTTAAGCCTGGAACTTGAGTTCTTCCAGTAATTAATCTTGTTATAGCTAATGTTGCACCTCTTAGGATAAACAACATTGCAAGTGTAACGATAAAAGAAGGAAGACCAGTTCTTACAACCAAAATTCCATTAAAATATCCAACGAGAACAGCCATTGCAAAAGCAAAAATAATACTCGTCCACAATGGCCAACCCCAATAAATTGCCGGAATAGCTATACAAATTCCAGCAAAACCAATCATTGATCCAATTGATAAATCAAACTCACCACCAATCATTAACATTGCTGCAGCTATTGCAATAATTCCAAGATTTGCAGATACATCTAAAAAGTTAAGCATACCGTATGCACTAAACATTCCAGTATCACCCGCTACAATTCCAAAGAATATAAATACTAATATTGCACCACCAAGTGCACCTAATTCTGGTCTATTTAAAAGCAATCTTAATTTGGAGACTTTTTGAAGCCTTTCATCTTGATTAAAACTTTTTTTTGAAGATATACTTTTTGATTTTGTAGACATTAATTTTTTGAATTTTATTAAAAAAAAGGCCTAACTAAAAACTTAGTTAGGCCTTTTAAATTATTTTTTATCTATAACCTTGAGCTGCCCACTTAATTACTTTAGCAGCATTAGCAGGAGTTACAAAACCAGGACCAGTCATTACTACACCAGCTGGCATTGTTCCGTATCTCATGTACTGACCAAAGATAGCTATCGGTAGATAACCTTGTAGGTATTGTTGTTGGTCAATTAAAAACTCTACTTTGCCTGCAGCAGCAGCTTTTAACATGTCTGGTGACATATCAAATGTACCAAGTTTAACACTGCCAACTTTTCCAGCAGATTCTAAAGCTTTAAGAGCAGCTTCACCTGCAAGACCAGCACCTAA